>CAYNZI010000012.1:0-15245 GCA_964401565.1 uncultured Spongiibacteraceae bacterium | reverse complement strand
AAGTAACCACGGTCAAACTGCATACCTTCAACCACGTCCAGCTCATTTTCAAGCCCGTTACCTTCTTCAACAGTAATAACGCCTTCTTTTCCAACTTTTTCCATCGCTTCAGCGATGATGTCGCCAACTTGAATGTCGCTGTTAGCTGAAATACTACCCACCTGTGCAATTGCGTTGCCATCAGCACAAGGTGTAGCCATCTTCTCGATTTCTGCCACAGCAGCAATAACAGCTTGATCGATGCCGCGCTTAAGATCCATTGGGTTCATGCCCGCCGCAACAGATTTCAAACCTTCATTAACGATAGACTGCGCCAAAACCGTTGCAGTGGTAGTACCGTCGCCCGCATCATCGGATGCTTTCGATGCAACTTCTTTAAGCATCTGTGCGCCCATATTTTCGAGCTTGTCTTCCAATTCAATTTCTTTAGCAACAGAAACACCATCTTTTGTCACTGTAGGCGCTCCAAATGCTTTATCTAATACAACGTTGCGACCTTTTGGTCCCAGAGTTGTTTTAACAGCATTAGCGAGAATATTTACGCCATTGAGCATGCGTTGGCGAGCTTCATCGCCAAAAATAACTTGTTTAGCAGCCATGATTGTTTCCTTTATAATCTAAAACGTTCAATTCGGTTATTGGGCTATAGTCGTTGATTAAACAACTACACCAAAAATTTCGCTTTCACCCATGATGATCAGTTCTTCGTCATCAACAGTGATAGTGTTACTACCAGCGTACTGACCAAAAACAATTTGATCTCCGACCTTAACAGCCAGGGGTCTTAATTCACCGCTGTCCAACAGTTTACCTTCACCAACAGCAAGCACTTCGCCTTGATTAGGTTTTTCTTTAGCGGAACCAGACAGAATAATACCGCCTGTTGAAGTTTCTTCTTCTTCCTTGCGGCGAACGACGACGCGATCGTATAACGGACGAATGTTCATTTTGGCGGATCTCCAAAAATAGTAAGTTAATGGTTATGGTTACATATATGCCGGCACAACCCGGGTTGACCTTGAATATTGGGGCGGGAATATAGATATCAAGGGGGTGAGGCTTTTTTTTAGCACTCTATTTAACAGACTGCCACTCAGTGTGAATCCAGTCACCGAAGATCTTATTTTTCTATTTAAATCAATCATTTAGAAAGCTATTTTTCGCGACGAAAATCGCCATCGATTACATGACTAGCACCACTGCTCGGTCGTTTAGAATCGGGGGATTTCCAGTCTGCCTGGCCATGAACGCCCGTGTTAGCCGAATCCTGAAAAACTGAATGACTGGTTCGACCGTAGCCGGCCATTACCACCCCCTGACGCATTAAAACAGCAACTAATGACTTCCTTGTAAATGGCAACAAACAACAAAAACCAATCACATCTGTAATAAATCCTGGCGTCAGCAGTAGGGCCCCGCCTACGGCAAGCATCACGCCTTCCAGTATCTCGGCTGCCGGCAACTCGCCCCGCTCCATTCGCGAATTCACTTTCAGCAATGTGTTAATGCCCTGCTGCCGCAACAGCGCCAAACCAACAGCGGCCGTTAGAAATACCAATGCAATGGTACTCAGCGCCCCAATTGCTGAGCCCACCTCTATCAGTATCCACATCTCAACGATCGGTACGACGATAAACAATAAAACCAGAAAGCGCATAACAAGTTTCCTAACAATGTCATGTAACTATTGGGTCGATCTTCCACTTTTCAAGGTGCAACTAGAGACCTTTGAACGACAAAACATCCCGATACGCCTTTTCTAGCGATTAATATCGTCAGAAAAGACTGAAAATCAACCATCGTTATTTGGAAAACCCTACGATTGTTTGCGATAATGCACGTCTTTCTCTTCTATCCTTCAACTTTAAGGCGCTATAGATTATGGATCTTACTGGTAAAGTCATTGCAATCACCGGAGGCGGACAGGGCTTAGGGCTCTCTATGGCTTTGGTACTGGCAGCGAAAGGCGCCAAACTGGCACTAATCGACCTGAATCAAGATAAACTTGATCAAGCTGTCACCCTTTGTATCGATGCGGGAGGAGACGCAAAAGCTTATATAGCAAATGTTGCCAATGAAGACCAGGTTATCAATACCTTTGACCAAATAGTCGAAGACTTTGGCCGCCTAGAGGGATTAATCAATAATGCGGGTATTTTAAGGGATGGTTTGCTAATCAAAGCCAAAGACGGTGAAATCACCCGTAAAATGAGTCTTGCAGAATGGCAGGCAGTCATCGATGTCAATCTAACCGGTGTTTTCCTATGCGGTCGTGAAGCCGCAGAACGCATGATAAAGCTTGGCTCCACAGGCGTGATAATCAACATATCCAGTATCTCCCGAGCAGGAAACATGGGGCAAAGTAACTACAGTGCAGCCAAAGCAGGAGTTGCTGCTATGGCTGTCACTTGGGCAAAAGAATTAGCACGCTATGGTATACGCGCAGCGGCTATTGCACCTGGGTTCATCGCCACCGACATGGTCGCAAGCATGAAACCTGAAGCGTTAGATAAAATGACCTCAGGAATCCCTCTTAAACGTCTTGGGACACCAGAAGAAATCGGTCATACCTGTGCCTACATTTTCGAAAATGATTACTTTAGTGGTCGCGTTATCGAAATGGACGGCGGTTTAAGACTGTAATATTGCACTCCCTCCGGATCGACTATTGGGTAAATGATGAATACTCCCCAGCAAAACAAAGAAAGTATTTGGCAGGTTGTTTATCAGATACCGGAAGGGAAGATAGCCAGCTATGGGCAGGTTGCACAACAGGCAGGACTACCAAATGCCGCCAGACTAGTGGGAAATACCTTACGAAACCTCCCCAATGGAACGTCGCTACCCTGGCATAGGGTGGTGAACAGTCAGGGCAAGATTTCCCGACCACTAAATTCCCCTTCCTACCTCGAACAAAAACAACGACTTATTTCTGAGGGCGTTGTTTTCAAAAAGGACAAAATTCATCGATCACATTTTGTCTGGTGACAATGCCCTCCTCGTCTATTCTTTGCAGATTTAGTCAACCAGTAACTTAATAGCGATAGCCATCGTAGTCACGATCAGTAGTGGCCGAATAACAGCAGCGCCCTTTTTCATCGCGAAATTTGACCCAAAGTAAGCTCCAACTATTTGCGCCAAAGCCATAGAAATGCCCACGACAAATAAAACATGGCCGTCGACTAGAAAAATTAGCACTGAAACCGTGTTCGCTGCGAGGACAACAGGTTTAGCTTGAGCCGTCGCACTTCGCAGTTTTTCTCCCAGTAACACTGAAAAACCTAGCGCAGCGATCGCACCGACTCCCGGCCCAAAAAAACCGCCATAGAATCCAATCATTGCGCCTATGCCCCACTTGAAAGATTTGTTAGCCAATATTGGGGCCGTTTCAACATCACTTACATTGGGCGACAACCAGGTAAAAAGTGAGATGCCCATCAAAAAATACGGCAACATATTTTCCAAAACACTGTTGCCCAGCTGCAACACAATCATGGTTCCGCAGGCCGAGGCGATCATTGAAAAAAACATAATCGGCCACAAACTTTTGAAATCAATCAGGCCATTGCGAAAATAATTGATACTGGAAGACAACGTTCCAAAAACGGCCTGAAACTTTCCCGTTGCCAACGCGGTTACAGGCGGAATTCCGAGCCACAACATCAGCGGCAAGACTAGCAGCCCACCGCCACCTACTACCGCGTTAATAAAGCCGCTGATAAAACCAACGGCTATTAGCACTAAATAAATATCAAGGGAAAAAGTAATACGCACTCCTTACAGGGAACTAAACGCGCTTCATTGGTCAATACGCTACAGGCCTTAATCCATTATGCTATCACTCACTGGTTTGGACAGGGCATTTACTATAGTGATAGCGGTTATTGCCGCCTACGTAGACCTCCAGCTCTACTCACCCTGCACTCCAGCATTCACGGGTAAGGGTCACTCTGAACGGGATGATTATGAATACAAACGACACACAGCTATCGAACTTCAAATAGTTGATACTTATATAGGAGTCCATTTTTATTCTATTATCTACTTTAAACAGTGATCTTTTCCATTCCTCGTCGCGCTATACTCGAGATGAAGATACTCGTTTTAGCAACACAGTGGTTCAATAATTAGGCAAAGTCACTTCACAGGTGACATACGAAACGACAAGAGGTACGACACTATGACAATGAAACGACATTTTTATATCAGCGAAAATCTCGAAGATCTGGAATTGGTCGAACACGAACTCGAAGACAACGGAGTTTCGGCGCCACAAATTCATGTCCTCAGTCAAAATGATGCGAAAGTTCAACAACATGGACTTCCTCAGGTTGAATCCGTGTTGAAAAAAGACGTTGTTCACTCTATGGAACTGGGAGCACTCATTGGTGCCGGCGCTGCTGCTTTAGTACTGATCACCGCGTATCTGGCAGGCTGGACTGCAACTGCTGCCGGCTGGCTTCCGTTCATTTTTTTGGCCATTGTTGTGCTGGGATTTTGCACTTGGGAAGGAGGGCTATTTGGAATTCAGGAACCGCACTACCAATTTAGAAAGTTTCAGGATGCGCTAAAAAATGGTAAGCATGTTTTTTTTGTTGATGTCACAGCACAACAGGAAACAACCCTTGCAAAAGTCGTACGCTCTCACCCTACCCTGCAATTAGCTGGCGAAGGTGATTCCACGCCGGAGTGGATTGTAGAGTGGCAAAAAAACTGGAATGGCTTCATAAAAAGCATGCCCTGATTTTTTACGCCATCGATTAAACTCTTTCTGCAGGGAGGCTCTCTAAATATCTCTCGGAGCTTTCCTGTCCTCCTCAAACTAACGCCCAGCTGCATATACTTCGTCGGGCTTATTTTTATCATTCGTTATTTGGACAGCAATCATTTAGTATTCACATCGTGACAATTTCAACCGCTAGATTACGCAACCTTTGCGCTTCTACAGGCCCTTCACACCCGAACAAAATACCCTCTATGGAAGTACATCTGTTAGTGACAGAAAATTCTCCGGATGCTAGTGAGTTACTGACTGCGGAAACCGGAATATCCAAAGCCAGGATAAAGCAAGCAATGCAAAAAGGCGCTGTTTGGATTAGTGGCAACAGAAAAACAGAACGCCTGCGTCGTTCCAAAAAACCGTTACACCCCGGTGACCAGCTACACTTGTATTACAACGAAGACGTGCTGAAAAAAAAAGTCCCCATGCCCACATTGATAAGCGACAACAATGAATACAGCATTTGGTACAAACCCTATGGTGTATTAAGCCAGGGTTCCAAGTGGGGCGACCACTGTACCATTGACCGAATGATAGAAACGCACACCCAAAAACGCGCCTATTTAGTCCATCGTCTTGACCGCGCTACCACCGGATTAATGATCATTGCTCACAGAAAAGACACCGCTGCAAAATTATCAAAATTCTTCAGGGACAGAACTATCGACAAGCAATATCTTGCTATTGTCACTGGCGATTTTCCGCACTCCATGGAACAACAGACGATAACATCAATAATTGACGGCAAGAGAGCCATTAGCCACGTGAGTAGACTAGGTTACAGTCCACAGCTTCATCAATCGTTAATGAACATTAAAATTGAAACGGGAAGAAAGCATCAAATAAGACGCCAACTCAGTGAGAATGGGTATCCTATTATAGGCGATCGATTATATGGGGAAACTGTAGATGGAGAGCAACATACCGACGATCTAAAGCTGTGTTGCTACTCACTGGCATTTAACTGCCCCATATCGGGTGTCGACAAACACTATGAACTCGACACAGCGCTTAGGCCAGCATTGCCCGAGTAGGCACGCTATTTTCCATTTTCATATCCTGCAATAGCCAATCAATTCGGACTCAACATTACCCCGCTATATTGCTGTTACACGCCGGTGATTTTCTATATCATCTAACAATTAATCACTGGTTTACCGGGCTCCTTCCTCAATTTTCCAACTCTGAATATTATATGCCAAAACCTGATACTGAAAAAAATACGCGCTCTTGTTACGGTGTTAAAATACTTATGTCTCAACATAAAGATATCCGACGTATCAAGCGCGAACAAGAAGCCCCGTCTATACACGGCAACAAGTTTTGGGGGTCCAGCTACTTAATCATGGACTATCTCGAGGAAAATCCCCCGAAACAAGGCTGCAAGGTTCTCGAATTGGGCTGTGGCTGGGGACTCGCAGGCATCCATTGCGCAAAAGAGTTTGATGCTCAAGTAACGGCTATCGATGCGGACGATGCCGTATTCCCATACTTGCAGCTACACGCTCAACACAACGGTGTTGAAATCACGACTCAAAAGCGTTATTTCGAGAAAATTACCACCAAGCAGCTATCAGAATACGATTTGATAATAGCCGCCGACATTTGTTTTTGGGATGAACTAGCAGACACTGTTTACAAGCTTATCAACCGGGCCTGCAAAGCCGGTGTGGGAAAAATTATTATTGCAGATCCTGAACGCCCTCCATTCTTCGACATGGCCCAGCGTTGCGTCGATCAATATTACGGCGAACTGCTGCAGAGGACTGTCGATGAACCACGCCATGCCAGCGGCTGCCTATTAGTCATAGAGAACAACTAGCCATGACACAATTAGCTTGAGACATACCAGCAATTTCCGCTACTATAACACTCGTCAATCACTCGGAAATTACCATGCGCTTACTGCTTGCTTTACTGCTACCCTGGGTACAGTTTTTCACCATAGGACGCCCATTTGCCGGGATCATTTGCCTAATCCTACAGATTACACTGGTGGGCTGGATTCCCGCTACCATCTGGTCAGTATATGCCTTGAGCCAATACAAAACGGACCAAAAAATCAACGACGCAATGCGCGACTAACACTGCAGTACTAAACCACCAAAACGGACATTTCACACCATGAAACAGATGATTTCATTCGCCACTATCGCGGTCACCTTGCTGATTTCCGGTTGCGAGAGCACTTACTATGCCGCGATGGAAGAGATTGGCATACCGAAACGAGACATCCTGATAGATCGCATCGAGGAAACCCAGGAAGCGCAAAAAGATGGCCAGGAACAATTTAGAAGTGCCCTTGAGCAGTTTAAATCCGTGGTTAATTTTGACGGTGGTGATCTAGAGGATCTTTACAAAAATCTCAACAAAGAGTATGAAAACAGCGTTGATGCCGCCGACGATATTCGCAATCGCATCGACAAAGTAGATTCAGTTGCAACGGCTCTATTTGAAGAGTGGGAAGAGGAACTCACCCAATATACCAATGCCAGTTTTCGCCGCGAAAGCCAGCGACAGCTCTCTAACACTCAGAGCCGCTATAAACGGTTGTTGACTGCAATGAGAAAAGCCGAGAAATCCATCGACCCCGTACTCAATACCTTACGCGATAACACGCTTTTTCTTAAGCACAACCTTAACGCTCGGGCAATCAGCTCACTAAAGGGTGAGTTAAGTACTGTTCACCGTAACGTGTCCAGTTTGATTAACGCAATGGAAAAAGCAATTCAGGAATCAGATTCGTTTATAAAGCAGCTGAAAGGCGGTTAACAACCAGACTCACCGCCACATAAACAAGCCAGAGGACCATCCAAGCACTCTAACTATGCCTGGTTTCAGACCCGTAGATACCACGAGTCAATCTGTCACTAATGCTACTCGAACGGCGTCCAGTTTTAACTGGGCGTCTTGTAAGTAACTATGTAAATTGGCAATCGATAACTTAAGATAGTCAATTTCCTGCTGTCGAATATTGGGATTAACCGCAGACAGGGCAACTAATCGATCCAATTCGTTCCCTTGTTCTTCTCGCATACGGTGTACCGCGTCTTCAATAATTACACTCACCTGCGCTTGAGCCAACCCTTCTGACTGCTCGACCATACCGGCAATCTGTTCGCGGGCATGACGAATTAGATCCTGAGCACTGCGCCTACGGACTTTCTGTCCCAACCTCTCAATATGCGCCGCTGTTAATACTTTACTGAAATTTGTGTGATTGCTATCAACGACAACACGAACGATTGTCAGCGGAAGATATCGCTGCAATTGTAATTCTGCAGGGGCAGTACACTGAACAACAAAGATAGCTTCCAGCAGAAGAGTTCCTGCTTTTAGTGGCGGTAATTTAAGCGTACAAAAGGCCGTGTTCCCAAAGTCGCTGGATAACACCATTTCCATTGCACCACTAACCATCGGATGCTCCCAACTGAGAAACTGTATATCTTCACGAGACAAGGCTACTTCACGAGAAAACGTTACCGTCAACGCGTCTTCAGTCAAACCAGGAAAACTGTGATTAACCATATGGTCACCAGGCCTCAGGATCACACTGCCGGCACTGTGATGCTCTTGATCGACTCCAAACTGATCAAACACCTGCTCCATATATGTTGACAATTCCTGACGGCGCTCTTCCTCTACCATGGCCAGGACAATTTCGTCAGCTTTTTCATGATTACACGAGTTGAGCTCTAGCAGTCGATCTCGACCTTGCTGCAAAGCCGCGAGCGTTTCATTGGTTTTTTGCCGGGTATTAGTCAGTAACTGGCTCAACGCGAGACTGTCTTCTGGATTGAGAAGGCAGTAATGTAATTGAGTTTCAAACTGATGATAGAGAACCAGCCCTGCCGGACAGGTTCGCTCGAACGCATTAATGCCCTGATGGTACCAATCAAGCAATACCGATTGAGCAGAATTCTGATAGTACGGCACATGAATTTCAACCGTGTGACGCTGCCCTATACGATCCAACCGCCCTATACGTTGCTCCAGTAAATCGGCGTTCAACGGCAAGTCAAATAGAACAAGGTGATGAGAAAATTGAAAGTTGCGCCCCTCGCTACCAATTTCAGAGCAAATTAGGACCTGCGCACCCTCTTCATCATCCGCGAAATAGGCGGCGGCTCTATCGCGCGCGACCAGCGATAAACCTTCATGGAATACGGCAGAGTGTATGCCTTTTCGCAAGCGCAAGTTCTCTTCAAGATCCAACGCTGTTTCCGCTCGAGCACAAATCACCAGAACTTTTTCACCCCGGTATTGCTTGAACCAATCAGCTAACCATTCTACTCTCGGATCTAGCGATACCCACTGACTGCCGAGTAGCAGCTCCGGTGCCAAACATTCAACAACGGTAGCGCTCGCTGCAGAGTCTATATAGTCGGAACTCGCGATCAACGGATACTGTTGCAGCTTTCGATCAGGAAACCCCGCCACAGATGATCGCGTATTGCGAAATAGAACCCTTCCTGTGCCGTGCCTATCAAGTAGATCGCTGATAGCACTGGAAACTTGATCATCAAACTCTTGACCGTGCTCCTCGCTTAACAAGGACGCCAAAGCACTGACAGGTCCATCGCCCAAATATTTCTTGAGCTGTTCGAGAGCAGATCCATCGTTCTGTAACTGCGTAAAAGCATCCTCGGATAGTAACTTCTGAACCAATGCATTCACCGGCTGGTGATTACTTTCTTCGTCAATAAACGACTTCAAATCGAAATAGCGATCAGGGTCTAACAACCGTAATCGCGCAAAATGACTAGCAACTCCTAACTGTTCTGGTGTCGCTGTCAGCAATAACAATCCTCTTGAACGTTTTGCCAAGTATTCGATGCAGGTATAAGCAGGGCTAGCATTCTCCTCACTCCATTCGAGATGATGAGCCTCATCAACAATGAGTAAATCCCATTCGGCGGCTAAGGCTTGGGCGTGCCTTTTCGGATTATCTGTCAAAAAAGACAGCGTACATAAGACCAGTTGCGCACTTTCAAATGGGTTGTGCTCACTATTTTCAATGCCTTGATCCTGGAATTCGTCGTCCCATGCTGAATCGACATCTTCTCCACGTTCTTCCAACCCTTGGCAACGCTTCTCATCGAGAATAGTAAAAAATAAATTAAATCGTCGCAGCATTTCGACCAGCCACTGATGCAACAGACTATCAGGCACGACGATCAATACTCGCTTTGCCCGACCGGTAATCAATTGTTGATGCAGAATTAGACCCGCTTCGATCGTCTTTCCCAAACCTACCTCATCAGCCAGTAACACTCTCGGTGCATATCGATTAGCCGCCTCCTGGGCTATATATAGCTGATGTGGTAGCAGCTGTACTCGCGCACCCAACAGCCCCCGTACAGGTGATAGTTGTTGATGCCGAATTTGCTCTAAGGAATTACAGCGCAACTCAAAAGCGCGGTTTTTATCAACTTGTCCGGCAAACAGACGGTCTTGGGGTCTGTTGAACTGAATGAAGCTATTCAGTTCCATCTCAGGCATAACAACCTTCTCTCCGCCTTCATCATGACAGCTATAAATCAAGCAACCATTATTATCCAGCACCTCATCAATGGTAAATTCCTGACCACCATCATCCTGAATTTTCTGACCAACGTCATATTGCACCCTGGAAAGCGGCGCATTGTCGACAGCATAAGTACGGCGCTCAGCAGCAGCGGGGAAATTGATCTCTACGCGGCGACCGATAATTTCGAGCACAATGCCCAAACCCAACTCGGATTCTGTATTACTAACCCAGCGCTGGCCAGGAACAAACATTACTTGATGCACGACTAATTCTCACGACTCTTTTAACAACAGGTGTAGCCTCATAACGGCTACGGCGGCGGCGGATGATAAGGGGTATTCACAGTAGTAACAAGTGACGGTGGCCGCTTGAGAGAAAAGGTTTATTCCAACGCCAAGACGCTATAAGCTAAGCCGCTGACACAATCCCCATAGGATTCTATATGCCGATAGATTTAGGCACGCAAATGCAACAGTTATACCGTGATTTTGGTGAACTGCCCGGTATTACCATAGAACTTCATCAACAATTACTGGCCATTCGCGTAGACAATGAAAAGGCCAGTGCCACCGTATTTCTACAAGGTGCCCAAGTCAGCCATTTCCAACCCGACGGGTGTAAACCGATCATCTGGTGCAGCGATCAATGTAACTACACACATGGTTCTCCACTTCGAGGGGGCATACCGATTTGCTGGCCATGGTTTGGTGATCTAAATAGAAACCCTGTTGAAGTGAAGCAACAAATTGCGGGCAATAGTGATACAACACTGTTACCGCCACACGGTTTTGCTAGAAATCAACTTTGGGAATTAGCGTCTATTGATATAGTCAGCGCAGACACCACTCAATTGACTTTTCGCTTGATACTCGACGGTAGCGAAGATTCAACCTGGCCTTATGCGTGTGAATTAACCTATATAGTCACAGTAGGAAGCGCATTATCTCTACAACTCAGCATTGATAACAAAAGTCACGATACCGTCAATTTTTCCAGTGCTCTGCATACCTACTATTCGGTCGACGCCATTGAACACACAGCCATTAACGGATTAGAGGGTTGTCGCTATACTGATTGTCTGGACGAATGGAAAGAAAAAGACCCACAGAATCAACTATTGATAGACGCCGAAGTTGATAGAATTTACTGGGGAGCCACCGATCGAATCACCATTGTAGAAAAGAATCAGCGGAGTATTATTATTGAGAGCGACGGTAGCCGCAGCACTGTGGTTTGGAATCCGTGGATCGAAAAATCTGCTCGACTACCCCAGTTCCCCAACAGTGGCTATCAGAACATGCTATGTGTCGAAACCGCCAATGCTGGCCGCGATTTCGTACAATTAGCACCCAATCAAACGCATAAACTCGCTGTCACCATCTACAGCACAGACCAGTCATCATAAAGGTCTAAATCGTATTTTCAAACAGCGATAACTGTACAGCGCCTTCGTTAGCGGGGTCCTGAAATCTGACACCCAGCCCCATTAACCTAACAGGTAAGCCGCTACCCCGGAGAATAGATTCACAACATAGCTCTTTAAACACAGCAATACGGGGAGAACCAGCAACTACACATTCCATAGTGGTCGACTGAAAGTTGTTGAATTTGATTTTTACAAATTGTTTATTAACACGATAGGCAGAACCCGCTGGCTGATCAGTCAGCGTTTGCAGCCGGGTAGTCAGCTGATGAAAAAGGTCCGGTAACTGTTCCAAACAACGGTTAATGGTTGAAAGGTCGCTAGGGAATGTGTGCTCTACACTCAAAGATTTTCGAATACGCCCTGTTTTTACCGCACGGTCATCTATACCTCTGGACAAGTTATAGAGCCGCGACCCAAAACTGCCAAATCGCTCAGATAGCTGGTAGATACTGAAAGCCCGTAGATCACCACAGGTTTGAATACCCATTCTGTGCAGTCTTTCCGCCGTCACTCTGCCAACGCCAAATAACCGATCGACTGGCAACATCTGTACAAATTCATTAACTCTCGCCGGCGGTATCACACAAAGTCCGTTGGGCTTATTCCAATCGCTACCAATTTTGGCCAAGAATTTATTCGGAGCGACCCCAGCCGACAGGATGATCCCGACGGACTCTTTCACCCGCTGCCGAACTTCCTCAGCGATGAGTGTTGCACTGCCGTGGCAGGTGTCGGCGTTCGTTACATCAATATAGGCTTCGTCTAAAGATAGCGGTTCAACCAAGTCTGAATATTCATCGAAGATAGCGCGCATCTGGCTTGCTGCCACCCTATACTTTTCCATGTTCTGCGATAATACCAGTAGATCCGGGCACAAACGCTTTGCTGTCGCGGTCGCCATGGCAGAACCGACTCCATAAGCACGGGCTTCATAGTTGCACGTTGAAATGACACCTCGTCTATCCGCAGACCCGCCTACAGCCACTGGCCGACCGCACAGTGATGGATCATCACGCATCTCTACTGCCACAAAAAAACAATCAGCATCACAATGAATAATCTTTCGCTGACTATTACCTTGGTCAATTCGGGGAACATTTTCCTCGACCGTCTGTTCTTGGAGGGCGGTGTTTATCGAAGTAATGGGCATACGGGAAACCAATGGTCTGTATATAAACACAGTATAACCAATAAGAGAGAAAAGTGAACCCTCACTCTCTTATACGACTATAATAGCCCCTTAACTACCTAATCAATCAAGAACTGGAGAGATCATGTCTATTGGCAACTGGGACCCTAACGCAGAACAGACCAATCAACTGTTTAACGTGGAGCGCTCTAACTTGGATGCCTATATAGAACTGAGTCGCACCAATAAACTCAACGAACTCCCCACATTACTCAGCTCACATCAGCAACAGACTCAATCAGCGTGCATGCAACTATCACAAGACCAATGGTTTACCGCTGCCGAGCTGTTTAACAACGAAGAAATCCAACACTTAATGCGGTTTTTCACCATCGCAGAGCAGCTACCCGGATGGGATGCCGGCGCTCACTCTCCCGTTATCTGGCTAGGGAAACTACTCAAACAACGCGGCGTCGGTATCAATCGAGAACTGATCATATGGATAAAGTCGAACAGTAAGAATCAATTCCTTCCTCATGGCGCTCTGTGAGTCATGCGCTCGGAAAAATGAAGTGCTACGTTATACTTGTTCTATTCAGACCCGCTCGCCTCTACTTGTGACGTTCATTCCTTAGGATCAATGACACCCATGCCTTTGTTACAATAGAAACAACGACTATTTTTGTTTCTCATTAAAACGAGCCAATTGCTCCGGAGTTGCCTTCGCTTGGTATTTACCTTTCCATTCGCTATAGGGTATTCCATAAACTTTCTTTTGAGCCTGATCATAGTCAATAGTTTCGCCCCTTTCTTCCGCTTCGGCCAAATACCATTTCGACAAGCAGTTACGACAAAAGCTGGCAAGATTCATTAAATCTATGTTTTGTACATCCTTGTTAGCATCTAAGTGTGCTACCAGCCGACGAAATACAGCCGCTTCCACTTCTGTCGTTTTCTCTGGATTCATGATTACACCTTTTTGTGTTGTTGTTCAGTTGAAATTTCTCCGTGTATTGCGCGAGGCGCGTCAAAATTGTATCACGGTACCGTATCGAGTAATTTATCAATCAATTTCAAACGGTCTGAAATTGCGTAAAAAATGTCAGTACAATACTGAAACACTTCATCTTGATCAAAAAAATAT
Organism: uncultured Spongiibacteraceae bacterium; assembly: GCA_964401565.1. Classification (GTDB taxonomy): domain Bacteria; phylum Pseudomonadota; class Gammaproteobacteria; order Pseudomonadales; family Dasaniaceae; genus Oceanicoccus. The sequence goes on along the minus strand of CAYNZI010000012.1, from coordinate 1,236 downwards.
TCTATAAAACTAATGACGCTATCTAGTGTAACTCTCTCTTAAATCGGCCGGGAAGTTTGAATTCATCCATCCAATGGCCGTTTTAATCCAATAAATCAATCTAATCGATTGCATTCAATCATTTTTTGTAGCGAGAACTGAAAAAACGTCTATAATTCGCTCGGTTTTTATTCAAAATATTCAACTCATTTTTATTATCTTTAAAAGGAACATCAAATGGCAGTTGCAAAGAAAGCTGTAAACTCGATTGAGCAATTCGAAAAAGAAATTGCCCAACTTCAAGCTAAACTGACTAAAGCTGTAGAAAAACAGGCAGGCGATGCCGAGAAAGCAGCTGCCAAAGCCTCGAAGACTTCAGAAAAAACAAAAAGCACCCTGTCTTCAGCTGTTAAGAAAATGGCCGCCGCTCGCGCCAAAGCAAAAAAATCACCCGCCGCTAAAGGCCAACTAGCTAAAGCAAGTGCAGCCGTCAGCACCGCTACTTCCGCTAACAATGCCGCTAAAACAATAGCAAAAACAGCGAAAGAAGAACTAGTAGCCGCTAAAGCGGCCGCCAAAAAAAGCTCAGCCGCCGCTAAAGCAGAAGCTGCCGCCAACAAATCACTGGCAAAGCAAGAAGCCAGCAGTGCTAAAAAAGCAGCTGTCAAAGCAAAATTGGCCGCAAAAAAAGCAACAATAGCGGAAAAATCCCGCGCTAAAAAAGCAGCCATTAAAGCCAAGCTAGCGGCAAAAAAAGCAGCAACTCAGGCTAAAGCTAGAGCCAAGCTAACGGCAGCTAAGGCCAAATTGACTGCAAAAAATGCAGCCGCAAAAGCAAAGGCTAAAGCAAAGAAAGCGACAACCAAAACCAAACCAGCCTCAAAGAAGCCTGCCTCTAAAGCAAAAAAAGCACCGGCCAAAGCCAAAGCAGCTAAGCCGGAAAAAAAAGCCAATCCAGCCGCAAAAAAGACTAAAAAATAGAGCAGCTTGCTTTATTAGTTCCCATTAAAAAAGGGCCAGCCATTTCACATAGCCGGCCCTTTTTTACATCCAGATTTTACTATTTCTAGTAGCTTGGATCCGAATCGACAGTCTGAAAATCAAATCTTTATAAGAGCTGACAGGACAGTCTTCAATCGCCTATTTTCGGATAATATTGTTTTGGCTGCTGAGTCGGTGGTTTTTCCCGGCTTGGTAGCGGCCTCTATACTGTGGCCAATCAGGCCGCGTTTTTAGCTTGTCCGTCTTTCCGGGGTA
>CAYNZI010000011.1:0-16602 GCA_964401565.1 uncultured Spongiibacteraceae bacterium | reverse complement strand
ATCTGGCCATTAAGAGCGTTAAGAATGAAGGTGTGAAGAGCCACTTTATTATTGAGACTCAACTCACGAGCGCGCATCGTTTGCATTGCTGGTTGGCGAACGAATATCTCCCGATTGAACAGGTTGATTTGGCATGCCCCGAGCCAGAATTTAGCCAGGAGTATCGCTTTGTCTTTTATGGCGCGCCAGTTCGATTTAATCAAAGCCAGAATGCTATCCATTTCAGCCGGCAAACACTTGAACTTGGCTGTCTTCGAGACAAGAGTGACTTAAATAAACTGCTTGAAAGGCCTTATATTTCCCTGCTGACTCAGCCCAAGCAAAGTAAATCCACCTACATACGAGTCAGGTTGTGGATGGAAAATTTGTTTCGTGAAGGCTACAGCAACCCGCTATTGAATCAGGCCGCTGCGCATATGGGGTTAACCGAGCAGACCTTGCGGCGTTACTTGAATAAAGAGGGCTATACGTTTCAACAATTGAAAGATGATACGCGACGGGATATGGCTATTTTTTTCATCGAACGAAAAGAGCATAGCATTGAGGAGATTGCTTTTCGTTTGGGGTTTTCCGAGGCCAGCACATTTATTCGCGCCTTTAAAAAGTGGACTGAGCTAACGCCGCTGGCTTACAAAAAGATCACTTAAGTTATCTTTTCCTGATTATTACACCGTGTGTTGGTCCCAATTCAGTTTTGACGGTTCAAGCGCGAGGCGTTCGTTGACCCTATTGCGGGGTCGGTCTGAGGGATTCGAGCAGTAGTGTTAACTAACTGAATTATAGATATATTAATAAATCATTGTCCTTTTGTGCCCCCATAAGTGCCCCCAAAGTATGCATCTAACCGGATCGTAGTGATATTTCCTTCATTGAGGCCTTGATAGTCACTTTAATGTCTTTGCTATGGCGATGGCCGACCCTGAAGGGAAAGTTAGATTATTTTGCCTCAGGAAGAAAATACCACAATAACTCAGGCACATCCCTATATAGACTTAAAGCCGGAATCGATCTGGAATGACTGTAAAATTGATGAATTTCAAGTAGTACTGGTCTGCCAACTAATAGCAGGCTTCCAGGCACTAATCCACGCTGGAATATCACTGGTCGGCATGGGTTTGGCAATGCCATAACCTTGTGCCAGTTCACATCCTAACTTTAGTAGAGCAGCGCCATGTTCAATGGTTTCAACACCTTCAGCAAGTACTTCACGCTTGAATGATTTAGCTAAGGCTATGACACCTTGAACGATGGCAAAATCATCTGCGTCATTCAACATATCACGCACAAAGCTTTGGTCAATTTTAATTATATGGGCTGGCAGACGTCTGAGATAAGTGAGTGATGAGTACCCTGTACCAAAGTCATCTAAGGCAAAACGTACACCTAGCGCCCGGCAAGCCATCATCGTGTCAGACACTTCACTGAAGTCACTTAGGGCGCCAGTTTCCAGCACTTCCAATTCCAAATGCCGCGGGTTTACTTCAGGGTGAGCTGTTATTAATTCCGCTAAGCGAGTTACGAAGTTAGCTTGCTGTAATTGATAGGCACTAATATTGACACTGATAGGCAAGTGTATTTCCATGCTTTGCCATTCACTTATTTGAGTCAATGCCGTATCTATAACCCATTCGCCAATCTCCAGGCTAATGGCATGCCCTTCTATGGCAGGTAAGAAATCTAAAGGTGGAACTAAACCACGAGCAGGATGCTGCCAGCGTATCAAGGCTTCTACGCCTATCACGTCGCCCGTGCTCATATTCACCTTGGGCTGGTAGTGCAGAACAAACTCTCGTCGTTCCAAAGCTAACTGAATATTACCGAGGCTTTCCCGCTGAACTGTGACCGCTTTGTCCTGAGCTGTATCAAAGAAGTTATAGCGGTTTTTACCTATCTGCTTAGCCACATACATGGCTTGGTCTGCGTGTCGTATGAGTTGCTCTGCATCTACACCGTCTTGAGGGTAGAGGGTTATACCGATACTTGCTGACAACCGCATTACCGCATCGCGCAGAGTGACAGGGGTAGCAGCAGCCTTTAATAACCGTTCTAATATAGGTTCGCAATCTTCAACTTTAGCTACATCTGCCAAGATAGCGACAAACTCATCGCCGCCAAAGCGTGCCAACGTATCACCCTCACGTAAAGCTTCTCTCATGCGCTGTGAGAGGGTAATAAGTATCTCATCCCCCGTATCATGCCCGTAGGTGTCGTTGATGGCTTTGAAGCCATCCAAATCCAGAAAGATTACTGCTAAAGACTGCTGGCTGCGTTGGCTTTGCGCCATGGCTTGGCTTAGGCGATCTGCCAATAATATACGGTTAGGCAAATCGGTCAGTGGGTCGTAATAGGAGCTGCGCTCTAGTTGAGCTTGATACTCTTTCATCACTGTAATGTCTGAACACATTACCACGTAATTTTTTATGTTGCCGTTTTCATCGTAGACAACATCGATTTTCTGAGATACGGCAATGGCCTCGCCATTTTTACGGCGACTCCATACCTCACCTGTCCAGTGACCGGTGCTGATAATTGATCGCGTCATTTCGGCATAAAAATCGCGTGATTGCTCGCCTGACTGGAACATAGTTAGGTTTTTCCCTATCAACTCTTCGCGTGAATAGCCTGTAATTTCAGTGTAGGTGTCGTTCACTTCAACAAAAGAGGCCGTCGCATCGGTGATCGCAATTCCCTCTCGAGCGTGGCTAAATACACTGGCGGCAAGTTCAAGCTTTTCCTCTTTTTCCTTACGCTCAGTAATATCCTTAGTAAGCCAAATAGAGCCTAGTAGTTGACCGTCGGAGGATTTTACATCTGTGTGAATCGTTTCACCCGTAAATGTACTGCCGTCTTTTCGTCGGTAATTTATTTCGTACGGTTCAATTTTTTCTTCAGGAGTTAACCTGAGACGAAGCCGCCCCTGTCGTTCGTATTCTTCATTGCTCTCATAAAATAGGGGTGCCCCTATTCCAGGAAGGTCGTCGATGTTGTAACCCATTGACAACTCGAACCCCTTATTTACACTAACAATATTTCGCTCTGGATCTGAGAAAACAACAATATCTGGAATGGCACGTAATATTGATTCGAGAGAGGCTTTGCTTGCAGCTAAGTCATTTACTTTTGATTCAAACTCATTTTTAAGCTTTTCTAGGTTATCGTTTTGTTCGGTTCTTTCCAGTTCCGCGGAAATACGACCGGAAAATAACTCAAATAAATTTCTAGCAAGTTGAGGATCTTCGATTTTGGTTTTATGTAAAGCGACAATAATCCCTATCGTTTTGTTATGTGAGTCATGCAGAGAAACTCCTGCATAGCCTTCTATACCCATATCTATTAACATTTGATCTTTAGGGAACAGGCTGCGAATGTTCTCGGGATAAATACTTACAGAATCATCGACCAGAATGGCGCAAGGGGTGTGACTTAACTCATACTCAAAATTATCAAGAAACGCACCTTTTGCAGCCACGCTAATTGTTTTAGCTGTATGTCGAACCATATCTACACTAGCAATAAAGGTATAATCAGCACCAATGGCTTTATTAAGTTGAAAGGTCATTTGATTAAAAAAATCATCACCGTAGGTTGACCTTAAACCCTTTATTATTCCGGGTAAAAAAGACTCAAATTCAGACATAAATATCCAAAGCTAACAATTTATTGACAACGATAAGTAATACTCCAAGACTAACTTTCATTTTTTAATAGATAAAGCCATTTGGCTGATTAGATCTTTTTATGGACTTCATGTTGAACTAATAAAACCCCTATTATTGCTAAGGGAATAATCACTTTATCTGATTTTGTCGCGCTAATCCACATAGGTATTCCTGTAAGTAACTAATTCGCTGCCCTGGCTTGTCTAGCTCTTTAGGAGTGTCAATCTAGCTCCAGTTATGGTGGCTTCGCCTCACGATCTAATGCGGGAGTATAGGTATGGGTGTGATGTCCGAAGCTGGCACATTAGAGACCCTATCCCTAGTTTGATTTATCATGTTTTGATGTCGGATTTCGAGGGTGAAGCAGACATCAGCTTTATTGAAGATCCCAAAGATGCCCCCGTTAACATAGGGATGATATTACATCAGATTAGATTAGATTGGATTGGACACAAAAAAGCCGCAATCCCTTATGAGGTGCGGCTTTTGTGTTTCTGTCTAGACTTGCCTAGACGGTGAAATGGTGCGCCCTGAAGGATTCGAACCTTCGACCCACGCCTTAGAAGGGCGTTGCTCTATCCAGCTGAGCTAAGGGCGCATAACTCGTTGACTACTGTGCCTTTTCAATGCGGCCGCTAGACTAGTTTTTTTACCTGTTTATGTCAACACAAGAACTGCCAAATTTTTGTTGTTAACCTCGTCTTGCCGTCACCGCTTCGGCCAGTGTGACTAACGTACTAACAGTGGTATCCCAAGAAATACAAGCATCGGTAATACTGACACCATAAACATCGGGTTTCTTTTGGTTGCCCTCGAGTAAGTTACTTTCAATCATTACACCACATATGGCCGTACTCCCATCGGCGAGTTGATTGGCGACATCTTCGGCAACAATAGGCTGGCGACGGTAGTCTTTGCTGCTGTTGCCATGGCTACAATCAACCATTAAACGAGGTGGCAAGCCGCTCTTGTTTAAAAGTTCTGTTGCGGCCGTTACGGCTTCTTTTTCATAGTTGGGGCCCTTGTTAGAGCCACGCAAGATGATGTGACAGTCAGTATTACCGCTGGTCGTGACAATGGCGGAAATCCCCTGTTTGGTGACGGATAGAAAGTGGTGGGGATGAGATGCCGCGCCGATCGCATCGATAGCAATTTGGATGCTGCCATCAGTTCCGTTTTTGAAGCCAACTGGCATAGATAATCCGGAGGCCAATTCACGGTGAACCTGGCTTTCAGTGGTGCGAGCGCCGATAGCTCCCCAAGAAACCAGATCGGCAAAAAATTGGGGCGAAATTGTGTCCAAAAATTCGCAGCCTGTAGGGATGCCCATGGCGGCAACGTCGATAAGCAGGTTTCGTGCTACCCGTAATCCGTGGTTGATATTAAAGCTGCCGTCAAGATCTGGGTCATTGATTAATCCCTTCCAGCCGACGGTAGTCCGAGGCTTTTCGAAATAGACACGCATGACAATGAGCAGTTCGGCATCAAAAGTGCCAATAATGTCACGCAGACGGTCAGCATATTCAAGTGCGGCTTCTGGGTCGTGTATCGAGCAGGGGCCAACAACAACCAATAAACGGTCGTCTTCCCCTCTAAATATCCGACCAATATCAGCGCGGGCTTTTTGAATCATAGCCGCCGATTTTTCAGCCAGCGGTAACTCTTCCATTAAAATGGCGGGCGATACTAAAGGTCGCATTTCAGAAATATGAACGTCGTCAGTTGTGTTTTGGTTAACCATGGCAAGTAAGCTACATAGAAAATAGGGGAAAAATTATACATCATTAGCCAATGAATGTTGCGCTGTTTGATGCCGTCCTGATTTTCGGCCACAGGACTCCCATTTTGCCGCTTATCCAAACACTGAATACGACCAAGATTCCTTCAGAGTTGAGTCTGGATTTATGGAACCCGCCAACGGCGCAACGTCCTTGCTCGCCGATGACGACGTTTATGCTAGGTATTGACGTCGATAACAACTCGGCCCTGAATTTGGCCTGCCAGTATCTGATTTGCCAGTTCCGGCAGTTTAGACATCGGTTCGATGCGATAAATGCTACTCAACGCCTGCTGATCGGTCAGTTTAGCTAAAGCATCCCAGGCTCGTTGTCGGCGAGGCTGTGAGGCCATTACCGAGTCGATACCGCGCAAGGTTACCCCACGGAGGATAAAGGGCATAACGGTCGCTGGTAAGCTTATTCCTCCTGCCATGCCGCATGCAGCTACCAGTCCTTCGTATTTAGTCTGGGCCAGCGCGGTAGCCAATACCTTGTCGCCTACGGTATCGACCACTGCCGCCCATAGTTCTTTTTCCATGGGTTTACTGTCTCTGGCCAGGTCTTTCCGGGCAATAATCGTGTTAGCACCCAGGGATGTTAGAAAGTCACTGGTTTCATCGACACGCCCGGTTGCTGCGGTAACGCTATACCCGAGGCTAGCCAAGAGTGATATGGCCACTGACCCTACACCGCCGGCAGCACCGGTCACTAATATCGGTCCATCTTCAGGTTTGACGCCGTGATCTTGAATGGCTTGTACGCAGAGCATGGATGTGTATCCTGCCGTGCCGATAGCCATCGTTTGCTCAAGGGTAAATGCTGAAGGGACTTTGACCAGCCACTCAGCTTTAAGACGTTGAAACTGGCTATAACCGCCATTGGCCGTTTCAGATAAACCGAATCCATTGACTAATACCTTGTCGCCGGCTTTGAAATTGTCGTTGCTTGATTCCACGACTGTTCCGGCCAAGTCGATTCCGCAAATGAGTGGAAGCGTACGACATATTCTGCCTTTGCCGGATACGGCAAGTCCGTCTTTGTAATTGAGTGTGGAATAGGCAACTTCAACCAGTACCTCTTCGTCAGGTAAATCGGCAAGGGTAATTGCTTTAAGTGCGGCGCGCGGTTTGCCGTCAACGTCTTCAGCAACAATGGCATTGAAAGTATCGGTCATAAGGGTTCCTGTTCTTTAAGTAATGATGTCGATCTGGGTATTGTAACACTGGAGCTTATCAATGATGTTCATAACTTTCTACTCAAAAGTGTGGGTAAAATAAACCATTCCACAACCAGAATATTCGGTACCCATGCTATCCAGGCTATGACCGGATAGGCGACCTAACGGCAGGCAGGAAGGCCAACCCCCAAGCATAACTAGCGACACCGACCGCAAGAAACGTCATTACCACCCAGGCTATTTTTTTGTCATTATTCGTTCACCTTGTGTAAGTTATAGCTTATAGAATAACGAATACTAAACGCTAACAACATCTTAATATGTGTGGCCTCGTCTAGGGATGTCGATGGTCAAATTTGTCTAGCGGAGGAGGGTAGACAATACGGGTTTAATGACGGACCAACTCAGGTTTCATGTGACTTGATATCCTGCCACAGCTCAATAGAGTTCAGTAGGCTGCGAATAGCGTGAAGAATTTCGCGATTAACATTCAACTGGATTGAAAGACCGGGTCGGGATGAGTCGGTTATTGCCGCTCGTTGATAAACGCCGGCATTCATGTCTTGAAAATGCAGATCATTTTTTGTCGCCATTGTTTTTAGCTGTTCGTGTAAATAGCTGTTTTTATTTTGGCTAAAGAGCAAGGGCAGCAAGCTGCTATAAATATCGATTAGAAACTGCTGTTGTTGCGTTAACTGCCAGCTCGTTACGGAATCGCCATCGCTCTCGCTTTGGCGTAGTTTCTCAATATCTGAAGCGATATCCTGAATTGTTTTACTGGCGTAGACGATGGCTCGCGCGAGCTCTTGCATCTTTCCCAGCAGCGTGGATTGTCGTTCGTCCAGCCGTACCTGTTGTAACTTATAGGTAAGTTGGAAGAGCATACCTTCCTGGTGTTTTAGTTCTCCATAAATATGCTTGGGACTGTTGTCATTTTTTTTCGTGTTGCTAAGGGAGGTCAGTGCTTGTTGAACGTTGGCATCAAGAGAGAGTTGTGCGCGTTTAATGCCGAGCAAGTGCATGGTGTTGATTGCGGCAAGGGTCCAAAGTTGCTGAAGGGCTTTCTCAATAGCCGGTAAGACAGCTTCTGGAACAGGGGTTTCCATTTGCGTGAGAAGAGTAAGGCTGTCTTGAGGGGTTTGGAAGAATCCTTCGATCCAGTGAGAAAAGGGCTTCAGCAACGGTAGAAATACCAACAAACCCAACAAATTTATCGTGGTGTGAAAAGCAACCACGCTATACAGTAAATCAGTGATTCCCTGCGATTGTACAACCCAGGGTAAGAGTGGGAGAAGCAGGAGGAAGGCTAGGGTGTCGACGATGACGTTAAAAACGACCTGAGCTAATGCTAGCTGCCGCTTGATACCGGGACCGGTTAAGCTGGCCAGCATCGTTGTTCCGGTGGTGCCTAAATCGGCGCCTATTACCAGAGCACCCGCCTCTGACAAGTCAATAAAGCCCGCGTTAATGGCGGTTAACGTTAGCATTACGATGGCTGAGCTGGATTGGATTAAAGCGGTGGCAAACAGTCCGGCCAACAAGTAGATCAGTGGGTGGTAACCCTGTAGCAGGGTAATGTCCCACTGCTGGGGAAGACCACCAACGCTATCTTTCATCAGTCCGAGGCCAAACAGCAACAAACCTAGCCCTGTTGTACTTTTCCCCCATGCATAAAGTCGGCTAGATGACGCGGTCATCACCTGAACAAATCCACCCATACCGAGCAGAGGCAGTGCGAGTGTTGCGATATCCAGCTTGAAACCCAGTGTGGCAACAATCCAACCGGTAATGGTGGTGCCCAGATTGGCCCCGATCAAAACGCCAATAGCGTTGTATAAGGGAATAATACCGGCGCTGGCAAAGGCAAGTACCAATAGGCTGACCATTGAACTGCTTTGCAGTATGGTGGTGATCAGGGCGCCGAATCCGGCACTGGAAACCGGGCCCGCCGTAGACCGGGCGAGGCGAGCTTTTAACCGAGAGCCGCTCAGCGCTGCAATACCTGCTTCCAGTCGCGACATTCCATAGAGAAATATCCCGAGGCCAATCACTAATTCCCAAACAATGGATAACATCGGTTGTGTTTTTCTCCTGGGTGAATCACGTTGTTCGAGTTGAGTTTACACATGTTATACCCAATGACGAACCATTCTCGCCATGTCAGAGTGAGGGCGGGTGAACGGAGGATTAACGGGTGGGCGAATAATAATGACCGCGATCTTTGGTTGTAAAACCACCCACTTCAGTTTATTTTAGGTTAATAATAATTCAATAAGTGAGGTATTTTATGAATTGGTCTGAAATTGAGTCACTGGAAAGCTGGGCAGACGTGAATCCCTATGATGTCCCTCTCGACAAAATAGATATGGGCCGTCCCGAGTTGTTCGAGGCCAATGTTCATCAGAAATGGTTTGAGCGATTGCGTAAGGAAGCTCCTGTGCACTATTGTGCGAACGGTAAAACCGGCGCATTTTGGTCCGTCACTCGCTATGATGACATCATGAAAGTGGATACCAATCACGGGGTATTTTCGTCAGATAGCTCCATTACTATCGGTTATCCTCCAGAGGGGTTTAATCCGCCCATGTTTATTGCAATGGATCAGCCAAAGCACGATGTTCAGCGACGGGTTGTATCACCGGTCTCGGCACCGGCTAATCTAAAAGAGCTGGAAGGGGTTATTCGCGAGAAGGCCTGTTTGATTCTGGATAGTTTGCCGGAGGGGGAAGTGTTCAATTGGGTCGATAAAGTCTCGATAGAAATGACAACGTATATGTTGGCGATTCTTTTTGATTTTCCGCTGGAAGATCGTCAAAAATTAACATTTTGGTCAGACATGGCAACTTCAACGGAGGCCGTTGGCAGTTCAGGCGTCTCACCGGAAGAGCGTGAAGCGGCGTTGATGGAGTGTTTGGCGTATTTTACTCGACTGTGGAACGAACGCGCAGGAAACCCCAAGGGATTTGATTTCATATCAATGCTGGCAAATGACCCGAATACCAAGGATATGATTGATGACCCAATGCAGTATCTGGGCAATCTTATGCTGTTAATTGTCGGTGGTAACGACACCACCAGAAATTCCATGTCGGGCGGTGTTCTTGCACTGAATGATTTCCCCGAAGAGTATGAAAAACTTCGCAATGACCCCAGTCTTATTTCTGGAATGATTTCAGAAATAATTCGCTGGCAAACACCATTGGCACATATGCGCCGAACGGCGTTGGAAGATACCGAACTGGGTGGTAAGCAGATTAAGAAGGGCGATCAAGTCATCATGTGGTACATCTCGGGCAACCGTGATGACCAGTCTATTTCCGATCCTGATAAGTTCGTTATTGATAGAGATAAAGTGCGCAACCATTTATCGTTTGGTTTTGGTATCCATCGCTGTATGGGTAACCGCATAGCTGAGCTTCAGCTGAAAATCATTTGGGAAGAAATTATGAAGCGTTTTTCCTTTGTTGAAGTGGTGGGCGCCCACAAGAGGGTATCGTCAAACTTTGTGTTTGGCTTGGAAGAGCTACCGGTAAGGTTACACCGGCGGTAACGATAACTTCGTTTAGCCTATCGCAGGGCCCCCAGCTGCTGTGTATGGCCTCTCTGCTATAGGCTATTTAATGCCTCATTGATTTTTTTGCACCAGGACACGAATAGCGTCCAAAAGGTGTCAGGCGAAGTCAGTGAGGTTTCACCTGTAGGTGCTGCTAACCCGTCCGTTCGTTCTTCTTTAAATTCCTCGACATTTGACAGGTCACTCTCAATCAGTATGATGCGCATTCTAGACTTAACTGGGCGCGAAGTTATGCTGACGAAAATGTTAAAAGCCAAGCTGCACATGGCCTGTATCACACAGGCGGAACTGTGGTATGACGGTTCCTGTGCGATCGATCGAGATTTGGTGGAATTAGCGGGAATGCGCGAATTCGAGCATATTGATATCTACAATGTCAGTAATGGCGAACGATTCAGTACCTATGTTATTTTGGCCGAACCTGGCTCCGGGACTATTTCGATGAATGGTGCTGCCGCTCGAAAAGTGCAGGTTGGAGACCGGATAATCATTGCGACATATGGCCACCTTGACGACAAGGAGCTGGCCGTGTTTAAGCCAAAACTGGTCTATCTTAACGAAGATAACTCGGTTGAAAGATCAACCAATACCATTGCCATGCAATTGGCCCGAGGTTAAACCAATACGGAAGTCGTGAAGCCATTGACTATTCATTCAATGGCTATTGTTACAGAAATACTCCCCAGTACTTGAAAATCAAGGTTCCCAGAAAGGTTCCCAGAGCGTAACCAAAAACCCCGACTAAAATCCCCGGTGCTACCAAATTGTTCCAACCCTTAGTGGCCGCCAGCGCAGGAGCTGTGGTCGCTCCGAGAATAGCCGCATTGGATGCGGTGATTAATTCTGGCAGACTCAAGCCAAGAAGACTGCCCAGCCCAAATGTCACCAGACAATGAATAGACAGTAAAATAAGTACCAGGCTGATGAGTATTGGTGCGACATTGATCATCGCGAGAATATCGGCTCCCGCGGCAATGGAGGCAAAAAAGACAAAGGACAAACCCACGCCGAGCTCAAAGCTTCCAGACAGTTGCTTAACCAATCGTGGGCACGCAGTTGCGAGTATCAATGTCAGGCTGGTAATAACAACGTAGCGCCACCCATTCCCTATGAATCCGCTTACCAGGTCGCCAACGACAACAATCACCATTGCTGTGGCTAGTGCCATCATTAATGACGCCGCTGTAATCGGTAGAGATTGTTCTTTTTTGATGATTTCCCGGTGGTCATGATCTTGATAGCATGATGACAGCCAACGCCATCCTGGCAGTAAGGCGAGCATGCCGAGATAAACCGCGCTGAACAAATTGTCTGCCGCTGTGGCGGCAGAAAAGAACGAAGCATCTTTACTCAGGCCGGTGATTTCTCCAAGTGCGGCGTAGTTGACTGAGCCACCGATATAGGTCGAGGCAAAAAGGCCGGCGATGGCGGGTTCCAATTCCTCGGGTGATAGCCCCGACTGAATACCCAGTGATGAGAAGTCGAGAACCAACGCGGCAACTGTGACGCCCAGAACGGTTCCCAGACTGGCCAGTAGAAATGCAGCCGTCGTGCGGTGAGTTTCAAAAAATAGCTGCTTAAGGTTCGCTTTAAATAGAAATAAGGGAATGAGTACCGGCACTAGATAAGTAAATACAAAATCGTATGCCGCTGCACGGTGGGGAATGATATTAAGGTTGGCGGCTGTTATGGCTGCCAAAATAGTGATCACCGCACCGGTTATTTGAGAGCCGATGCGAGTTTTTTCACCGAGAAATCCAATCACCGCGATCACAAAGAGTGCGGTCATTACCGCCATGTGGTTGTCAGGGTTAAGCATGGTCATAAAAAACTCGTGAATAGAACGTTCTGTGGTTTTGTAGAGTGTAACCTAACCGGCGTGTTTATTCGTTGAAAAGGCGTTGCGGTTGTTGGTTCTCTATCGTTGTGATTTTCCCTGACAAAGTGAAAAGACAAGTGAAGGAATAGCCGGTAGTTAATTACGTGAGTCGCAAAGACAAATAATATGGGTGAAGTAGGGAGAGGGAAGTAGGGAGAAAAAATGGAGCGAAGATTATATCGAAAAATGTCTGGGGTAGAGGTCTTGGATAAAAAAATACCCGGGGGATAATTATCCCCCGGGTAAGCTTTGAGCCTATGTTACAAGTGGTTTAGTTACCCATGGCGTATGAGAATTCAACCCCAAACATGCGTGGTAGTGTAGTACCCGCAGATTGACGGAAGTTTTCTGCTTCGTTGTTGCGCAACACTTGCAAGATACCTACATCATCAGCGATGTTGTTGACGAATGCAGCTACAGACATATTTCCTTCTTGTGATGTCCATGTTGCCCGTAAATCAACGCGTGAATAGGACGGAGCCAATTCAGTTTCCGATTCAAAAGGTGAATAGTAAACTTCATCTATCCAAGTATACACGCCGAATAACTCGACGTTAGAGCCGTCTTCGAATGGGATCCTGTAACTTGACCAGAGAGTAAACTTACCTTCAGGTACTTGTAGTAACTGATTGCCTTTGATGTTTTTCGTTTGGTCCTGACCAGGAAATAACGAATCGGGCGAGTCAAAGCCCGCAGTATCCTTGGCAAACAAGTCCTCAGTATACTCACTCGGGGTATAACTGAAGTTACCACCTAGGGTTAACTGATCAGTAGCTAACCACAACAGCTCTGCTTCTAACCCCATTATCTCAGCGCCTGGCGCTTCCTGTACAGAGTTGGTTGTGCCACCTATGCCACTAACTTCAGTTACTACGGTATGAATGGTGTCATAGTCGTAGAAGTAGGCTGACGCGTTCAACTGCACGGTGTCATCCATAAACTGACTTTTGTAACCAATTTCGTAGGCGATTAACTCTTCTGGGTCATAGGTTGCGGTTTCACTAAAGAACACCAGATTGTAACCACCCGAGCGGTAGCCAGAGGTTGCCGAGAAGTACATCAAGGTGTTGTCATCGACATTCCAATCGAGGTTGATACGGCCAGTGACTTTCTCATCAGTTCGCTCGTAAGGACGATAAACACTCAGGGCAAACGGTATGCCGCCGTTTACCGCCAGTGCAGTCGGTGTAGGTTGACCGTCTGCATCGAGTACTAAGGCACCGGTGCCATCAGTTACAAGACCGCCGTTAACTCGGTTATATTCGGCGAGACCACCGACTAAACCCGCTAATGGATTTCCTGCGCCTCCAAAAGTTTCAGAATAACGAAACAGGTTTTCTTCCGCTTCAACGGTATCTTTTGCATAGCGAATACCCATGGTTAAGGTGAACGTTTCATTAAGATCCCAAACACCTTGGGTGTAGGCCGCAAACGCATCGCGCTTGGTTTGGGTGGCGTAAAGCAAGTCGCTCGCTCGAGTGTTGGGGCCATGTTTAACATCGAGGTCAGCGTTGGTGCCATTGTCGCCATACCATGCCGAGGTATAGAGGTTGTCATTACGTCCAGCGCCGTCGGCGGTAAGTTGTGCAAGCGGGTTGTCAACAGCGTAGTTGACGGCACAGGACGGAGCAGGGTTATCGACTTGGCAATTGTTTTTTGCGCTATATAACGTTGCCATTGGCCTTCCTCCTCCTACCGCGTCACTGCCACTTATGCCACTAAATGCTGCTATCGAACTGTTATCTTCGTAGGCATTGAGGAGACGAGCTTCATCCACGGCTGAATAGAAATCACCGCGTTGATCAATGGTGGCGTCGTAAAAGAAGATTCCGGATGTTATCGATACATCGTCATTGAAGTTGTAAAACGCCTGGAACTCATGGGAGGTATAGTCGGCTTCGTGATTGACATAGAATTGGCGATCGTGAATTTGACTGGCCGTATTGTCATCGTCGGTAGTGCGCTCATAAGAGATTTTGTTAAAGCCGTAAATATACTTTAACTGCAAGTCTTCAGAGACATCCCAGCTAAAGGACATTTGGGTGCCCTGTTGGTCAAACTGCTCTCGATTTAGGCCGTTGGTAGCTGCACAGATTTTGTCACCGTCAATGTCATCAGGAAATACACAGTTATTGTATCGTGCGGCGCTCTCAGGTGATGTGTAATTGAATCCATCCAGTGACGCAGCGGCATTCTGAAAACCATCAAAATCGCCGTAATCGACACCGGCACGATTATTTTGAGCGAGTCTTGCGGCACCCGTTGTAGGGTCGGTAAAAGTGTACACTTTAGAACCGGCAACATTATAACTACTGCTAAGCGGGTCAGCGCCGGGTGCATTAACAGCATCGACAAACCGATAACCCGGCACCAGTGATTCGGTATTGCGCTGGGCAAGGCCTTCTTCACTCGTAACAACAAGACCGGCACCGTTAGCGCCACCAAAAGAACGGTCATTTTCCATATCGTTGTGACGGAGATCTATCGACATGTTCTCGGAAATATCCCATTTCAATGACAGGGCGATGTTCCTGGTGCCCAGACCATCGATATCATGTCCGTTGCCAATTTCTTCAATGACACCATCGCGATCACGCTTACTGAAATTTATTCGCGCTGCCAACACATCATCAATTAATGAACCAGAAGCCATGCCGTAGTATTCTTCGGTATTAAAATTCCCCAGAACGCTTTTAAATGCCCACTCGCTTTCATAGGTAGGCTGTTTGTAGAGAATGTTGATCGCTCCACCAACCGCGTTGCGGCCGTAAAGAGTGCCCTGTGGACCACGTAATACTTCGATACGCTCCACATCCCAGAAGGTACCGGCTGTAGCCGATAGTAAATCTTCCGAGTAAACACCATTCTGATAAGTTGCTACACCGGGGTCTCCACCGAGTGCTCTGAAGTTACGTCCCACGCCTCGAACCGTGGCATCGTAGGGCTGAATAGTCATGGCCGGCACGAAATTCTGTAAATCCTCCTGATTACGAATGCCAAAATCATCGATGAAATCGCTAGTGAATGCAGTGATCGATATAGATGTATCCTGAATGGATGCTTCTTTTCGTTCTGCGGTAATAATGACTTCTTCGATACTGCGTGATTTATCTTGTGCTATAGCAGTTGTGCTGAAGCTGGCGCATATAGCACTTGCAATCAGCACATTACTGCCGAGTCTTGATATCTTCATAGGAGTAGAGCCTCGTGGTCGTTCGTTTTATTAGAATTTATACTTTATTAGAATGAACGTTTCGTAATTTACGCGCTTTAATGATGAGGTCAAGCATTTATTTCAATGAAAGAAACACTTTTTTTGTACAAATTTTGTTGTTTTTCAACGGTGAAGTGCGGCATTGAAATTAATGTCAGGTGTTTTTTGATCCATGACGTCGTATGTAATAATCAGGGGAGGCCTGTTGGGCCGGTGGTTTTGAGATTAGGCGCAAAAAAAGCGGTCGCCAATGATGAATTAGATCTGACTATGTTTCATGATGCGATAGTTGGTTATCTAGGTGATGGGACAACGGAGCTGCCTGACATTCATAGGGGAATGCTTGATACTGTGACAACTTTACGTGCTTCATAAAATTCAACTATGACTTGAGATATTAAATAATGAAATTGGACTATTGCGTTCTCGGAACAAACAATTTGGAAGAATCGACTAAATTCTATGATTCACTGTTCGCACAAACGGAACTTAACCAAGTTTTATCAACGGAAAGAATGACTTTCTGGCAGTGTGAAGATTTTGCATTTGCAATTGCAAAACCATTTAATGGCGAGCCTGCTACTAATGGAAATGGAACAATGATTGGTCTTAATGTTGGTTCTACCGAAGAAGTAAAACGCCTTCACACGAAGGTTATAGAATTGGGTGGCACTTGTGAGGGCGAACCAGGTCAACGAGGACCTAAATTTTCCGCATATGCGAGAGATTTAGATAACAATAAAATTGTTTTCTCCGTATAGAAAGCTTAACAAGTTAAGGCAGTAATTTACTCGCTGGCGCTCCCAAATTCCCGCAGAGATTGGTGTTATGGGTCTGTTGCAGCAGACACCCACTTGGGTGTATACCACTGAACACTTTTATGAGTATTGTTGCTGGCTTGGGGGTTGGTGAACATTCCATCCGTTAGCAGCCACTCCCAAAAAACGGATATGACAGCACCTTCAGGTTATGACAAAGACCGAATAGGGTGGTTGTTGAGGAAATGAGAGGTGCAAAGAATTGCATAGCACAGGGCAGGGCGTCTTTTGTTTTTTAGGTGTAACTGGATCGATAAACACCACTGTATATTCCGAATAAGATATTCGGAAAGGGTGTTTTTGATGTTTTTAGAAATTGGCCGGACTGGCCGTAGCCCGCGTCATTGCTGGGCTGAACATGGGGTGAGCGACGGGGATTGAACCCGCGACCACAGGAATCACAATCCTGCGCTCTACCAACTGAGCTACGCCCACCATAAACTACTAGAAATTGGTCGGGGTAGAGAGATTCGAACTCCCGACATCCTGCTCCCAAAGCAGGC
>CAYNZI010000010.1:0-17030 GCA_964401565.1 uncultured Spongiibacteraceae bacterium | reverse complement strand
GGCATCTAAAAGTGACCGCAAAGCGGTCGAGGCATTCCTTGTGAAGGGATATTGTACCATCTCAAGGAATGCCTCGACCGCTTTGCGGTCACTTTTAGATGCCTGCAATCCGAGCAGTACTCGCCCATACGCCGCACCGTGATTTCGATAATGAAACATCGAAATATTCCACTGCTGACCAAGCCGGGTCAGAAAATTCAATAACGCTCCCGGTCGCTCAGGGAACTGAAAACGGTATAGCAGCTCTTCTTTAATTTCAGCCGGGGCGTGCCCTCCCACCATATGACGAATATGCAACTTGGCCATTTCATTATCCGTTAAATCCAGTACCGGGTAACCTTTTTGCTCTAGCCCCTGAACTAACTCCCCTCTGTCATCCCCATCGGTACTAATCTGAACTCCGACAAATATCTGTGCGTCCCGATTGTGACTAAAGCGATAGTTAAACTCCGTAATACTACGCTTTCCCAATAATCCACAGAACTTTTTGAAGCTACCGGGACGCTCGGGAATAGTGACGCTTATAATAGCTTCTCGCTTTTCACCGATTTCCGTTCGCTCCGATATATAACGCAGCCGATCAAAGTTCGTGTTAGCACCACTATCAATTGCCAGCAATGTTTGCCCACTAACGCCACTACTTTCGATGTATTTTTTTAACCCTGCCAGTGCCAGCGCACCTGCAGGTTCTGCAATGGATCGCGTATCGTCAAAAATATCCTTAATAGCCGCACACATTTCATCGGTACTGACAGTGATCACGTCATCCACCGTTTTACGAATGACACGAAAGGTCTCTTTCCCAATCTGCGCTACAGCTACGCCATCGGCAAAAATACCTACCTGCGGAAGTTTCACCCGACGCCCCTTCTCCATCGCTGCTTTCAAACAAGCCGAGTCTTCCGGCTCCACCCCGATCACTTTGATGTCCGGTCGAACATACTTGATGTACGCCGCAACACCGGCCAATAAACCACCGCCACCCACCGGTACAAAAACCGCATCAAGGGGGCCCGTGACCTGGCGAATAATCTCCATGCCTATAGTGCCCTGGCCTGCAATCACATCCGGATCGTCGTAGGGATGGATGTATACCAAGCCTTTTTCGTCTACCAGTTTTTGCGCATGAGTCGAAGCCTCGTCATAGGTATCACCGTGCAAAATAACCTTTGCTCCACGGCGCCTGACGGCATCAACCTTAATCTGCGGGGTTGTTTTCGGCATAACAATGGTTGCTTTCACGCCCAGTTTCAGCGCCGACAGCGCAAGTCCCTGTGCATGATTTCCCGCCGATGCAGCAATCACGCCTTTTTCCAACTCAGCCTCGCTAAGATGCATCATTTTATTGTAAGCACCACGCAACTTGAACGAAAACACTGGCTGCAAATCTTCCCGCTTCAACAAAATATTGTTGTCGAACCGCTTACTCAGCAACGGCACTGGATCAACAGGCGACTCGATAGCAACATCATAAACCTTGGCACTGAGGATTTTCTTTATGTAACTGTGTGGCATTGGCAGGTCAAATCTCGAGGAAATAGCTTACGCATTGAAAGGTACGCGCATACTAATGCCTTGAGACGGAAAAGTCAGGACTTCGTTTATCCCGCTCGGCCCTTTATAATTACTGCATACCTCTTTCCACCAGCGATGACAGGCCAGAAATATGACTCAAGATGAACTAAAGCAAGCCGCTGCCCGTGCAGCACTCGAATACATTAAACCCAAAATTGAGAATGATAGCGTTATTGGCATAGGCACAGGGTCAACCGCCAACTACTTTATCGACTATCTGGCTGAGATAAAAAGCTATATCAATGCGACGGTTGCGAGCTCTGAGGCATCAGCAGACCGACTGAGACAGCATGGCATACCGGTTTTCGAACTAACCTCAGTCAACGAAATCACAGTATATGTTGATGGCGCCGATGAGTCAGACCCGAATTTGGCCCTAATAAAGGGCGGAGGTGCGGCACTAACCCGCGAAAAAATCGTTGCTGCATCCGCAAAAGAGTTCGTGTGTATCGCCGATGAGAGTAAATGCGTAACGCAACTGGGTAACTTTCCACTACCGGTAGAAGTCATTCCAATGGCCCGTTCCTTTGTTGCCAGAGAATTAGTGAAAATGGGGGGTGATCCAGTTTATCGAGAAGGGGTAACTACAGACAACGGCAACATTATTCTCGATGTTTTCAATTTCATGATTCCCAATCCCCTTGAAACTGAACGGCATATAAACAATATCACAGGGGTTGTTACCAATGGTATTTTCGCCCAGCGGCCAGCAGATATTATGCTGGTAGCAACTTCTGATGGCATTAAAACGCTTCGCAAAAAGTAGCCATATCATCACGCTCAATTTTTTACACTATCGTGGTATCCACAGTCACCACTTCGCCCAACTGGGCTCTAATGGTATCTCCAGGGAGTAACGGTCCCACACCGGCCGGTGTGCCAGTGGAAATAACATCGCCGGGAAGCAAAGTGAAACTACGACTAATTTCCACGATCAAATCAACAACCGGAAATAACATATCACGGGTGTTTCCCGCCTGCTGCAAAATCCCATTGCGAAATAGCATGATATCCATATTCTGTTCATCAAAATTAATAACCCTGCTGAATGGCGACAAAGGACAAGAGCCATCAAAGGCTTTAGCCCGCTCCCATGGCTCGCCTTTTGCCTTCAGGGTATCTTGCAAATCTCGCAATGTGAGATCTAACGCCAAACCCAGTCCAGCAATAGCATCTTTTGCGTCAGCGGAAGATGCATGGCTTAGGCGCTGGCCTATCAATACGGACATTTCCAGCTCATGATGACAGCGACCGCGATCTTTCGGGATAGTAATCGGCTGTCGCATATCAACGGCAGCCGTCGATGGCTTTATAAATAACAACGGCTGATCAGGAATCGGGTTATTCAATTCTTTCGCATGGTCAGCATAGTTTCGCCCCACACAAACTATCTTGCCCAGCGTTTTGGTACACGCTATCTCATTCAAAAACTGATGACTGTAGTCATTCATAGACACGTACTCAATCGAATATTTTACCCGGGTTCATTACTCCCCGAGGATCAAAGACCTGTTTCACTTGCTTCATCAGCGCGATTTCGGTCTCACTGCGGGAGTACCGCAAATAGCTCTTTTTTAGCAGTCCAACACCATGTTCTGCCGACACACTACCGCGATACTTTTCTACAATTTCAAAAACCCATTTGCTAACGCGATTACATTGTTCGAAAAATACCTCTTTCGATAAATCATCAGGTTTCAGTATATTCAAATGAACGTTGCCATCGCCGATATGTCCAAACCAGATAATTTCGAAATCCGGGTAATTGTCATTCACTATCGTTTCGACCTCCTCCAAAAATTCAGGAACCTTCGAAATCACAGTAGAGAGATCGTTTTTGTAGGGTGTCCACTGGGAAATAGTTTCTGAGATGTCCTCTCGCAATCGCCACAAGTTTTTTAATTGATCAAGACTCTGGCTCATGACTCCGTCCAGAACCCATCCACGCTCGACACAGCGCTCGAACAGCGTCATTGCCAATGACTCAATCTCTTCGTGCGTATTTTCAAATTCCAGCAATGCATAGTATTCTGCTTTCGTCTCAAAGGGTCGCTGTAAATCGTTATGGGCGACCACTTTTTCTAACGCCTTTTCGGAAAAGAACTCAAAAGCCGTCAAGTCCATATCACCTTGAAACGTATTAAGCACGTCCATGATTGCCGAAAATTCCGGCACACCCAGAACCAATACGGTTAAATTCGATGGCTGTCGAGTGAGTCGCATCGTCGCTTCCACCACAAAACCCAATGTCCCTTCAGCGCCTACAAACAATTGGCGGAAATCGTAGCCGGCGTTGTTCTTGGCCAAACCATTGTTCAAATCAAGTATGTCCCCATTTCCTGTAACAACTTTAAGCCCGGCAACCCAATCTCTGGTCATGCCATACTTTATCACCTTGATACCACCGGCATTAGTACCAATATTTCCGCCTATCTGACTGGAACCGCTAGACGCGAAATCCACCGGATAGAATAAACCCTGCTCTAGTGCAAATTGTTGCAGTTGCTCTGTAATCACCCCGGCCTGGCAAACTACTGAGCGGTCAACCGGATTAAAATCTGATATCTGATTCATTGCATCAAAGGCAACAACAAGCTCTCCACGGGCAGCGACTGCACCACCAGACAAGCCGGTTCGGCCTCCGGATGGAACCAAGGCCAACTGTTCCTCATTGGCCAATCTGACAATAGCCTGCACCTGTTCGACTGTTTTGGGGAATACGATCGCCGACGGTTTTGGCGCGTGAACTTTCGTCCAGTCCCTTCCGTACGCGTCCAATGATTCAGCATCCAGCTTTATCTTGTCCTCTCCGACTATATCCTGCAAAGTTTTCAAAACTGCCGCTGATAAGGTGAATTGATCGCTCATATTTGTAGTGTTCCTCTATATACAAAAAGTCCTGCCCAATCGAATGATGCAGAAAATGCACAATATGATAACATACGCGCCTTTTTGCTAGCAGCCACTCATAGCTAATTCTTGAGTCATCAACGTCGGAGCTTAACCCATGAGCCAAACATCACTCAATAAAAGCAAGATCAAATTCCTATTACTGGAAGGTGTCCATCAGTCAGCTATCGATACATTAAAGGCGGCGGGCTATTCTAATATAGTCTGCCATCCCAAAGCGCTGCCGGAGGAGCAACTCAAAGAAGAAATTGCCGATGCTCATTTTGTCGGCATTCGGTCCCGCACCCAACTCACTGACGACGTATTGAATTCTGCAAAAAAACTAATTGCAGTTGGCTGCTTTTGTATTGGCACCAATCAGGTCGACCTGAAAGCAGCGACCGAAAAAGGCATAGTGATTTTCAATGCGCCATTTTCGAACACTCGCAGTGTCGCTGAACTGGTTATTGCCGAAGCGATTTTGCTGCTACGTGGCGTAGCTGAGAAGAATGCATTGGCGCATCGTGGGATATGGCAAAAATCAGCCAGCGGCTCCTTTGAAATTCGAGGTAAACAATTAGGCATCATTGGCTATGGCAGTATTGGTATGCAGCTGGGCGTTATTGCTGAATCACTGGGTATGCAAGTGGTATTTTACGATGTTGTCAGCAAGCTTCCTTTAGGCAATGCTACGCAAGTTTCCAGTTTAAGTGAGTTGCTGGCAAAGTCAGATATCATTAGTTTGCATGTTCCCGAGACCGACTCCACTAAAAATATGATCGGCGAGCAAGAGCTGACTCAGATAAAGGCCGGTGCTATTTTACTAAACGCATCGCGTGGTACCGTCATTGACATCGACGCGCTTGCTGCCGCCTTGGAATCCGGCCATCTTTCTGGTGCGGCAATCGACGTATTTCCTGTTGAACCTCGCTCCAATGAAGACGAATTTGTATCGCCATTGCGGAAATTTGACAATGTAATCCTGACCCCGCATATCGGCGGCAGTACCATGGAAGCACAAGAAAACATCGGCCTGGAAGTTGCCGAAAAAATGGCCCGATACAGTGACAATGGAACATCGACATCGTCAGTCAACTTTCCCGAAGTGGCCCTGCCTGCCCATACTGATATGCACCGCCTGCTGCATACTCACCGAAACGTCCCCGGAGTCATGTCTGCAATCAACCAGATATTTGCTGAAAACAGCATCAATATCCGCGCGCAATATCTCCAAACAACGCGGGATATTGGCTATGTCGTGATCGATATAGATGCTGAATACAGCGAACTGGCTTTGAAAAAACTCAGCGCTATAGAAGGAACAATCCGCTGCCGTGTATTATTCTAGGAGCTTCCCTGGAATTTCATGACGGTTAATCAGTGTTTGAAAACGTCAAAGTACATATCCATTGCAGAATATATTTTCGTCAAAATTGTTTCATCTTCGTTTGAAAGATGGTGACGACCATCTTTCAAATAATAAAGTTTACTGTTAGGGAATTTTTTCTGTATCAGCGGTACATTATATTTCCAGTTCACTGTCTCGTCTTCCTTCCCCTGTATTATCAACGGGGCATAATCAACAAAACGCAGGTGCTCAAAATAGTTGATCCATTGCTTTAACGCCGTAACCCAGGTCAACGGGAGATATCGTGCTTGCAATGGGTCGCTGTTTTTCACAAAATCGAGGAAATGGCTATCGTGAGAGTTTTTTGCAAACCGCCTGGTTAATCTATTCACAAAGATACTAACGATACGATGCAGCAGAATAGTACGTGACCAGCTAGCAGGCTGCACCAACGGCGCAAGCAATACGGTTTTTGCAAAAACCGGCGCTCTGGCAGACAGCAAAAAATCCATCAAAATGGCGCCACCCGTACTTTGTCCGATCGCGCTCCAGGGGAGTGGGGCCACCGATGAAAACAGGTCCACAACATGAGACAAAACTGTCTGATAATTTGAAAAACTCGAGATATTGGCCCGCTCTCCACTCGATAAACCATGACCCGGTAAATCATAAATAACAACCGACAGCTTTCTTTTTAGACAATATTCAATAAGTCGTCCATACAACCCAGAATGGTCATAATAGCCGTGGACGATAAAGCAAGTTCCCTCAGCATCCTTAAGGTCGTAATAATGAGCGGCTATACTATAAGGCGCAGACTCAATAGATCCAAAATGATGTTTCAATTCAGGGAACCGATCTTCGAAATCAATCCCATAGTAGCGAAAGTACTCCCTTTCAGCGTCAGAGACTTCCGCAGCACCTGACAGATCCAGACGCCTGAGATTACCCGCCAGCGCTTCAAGTTTTATTGTAATCGTTTCATTGTCCATAGAATTCAAGCTTTAAAGTGATAGCATGGACACCTGCAGTCGCGGTGTCCATTTTTCAGGCAGCGTGGGGCCTAGCTTATTTTTGCGTCCAATTCACCACGTTCGTAACGCTCGGACATTTCATCCAAACTAACGGGTTTAAATTTGTCGGCATTTCCAGCTGAACCGAATGCTTCAAATCGATCGATGCAAATATCTTTCATCGCCACAATCGTCTGTTGCAAAAATTTCCGAGGGTCAAATTCTGATTTGTTTTCGGCGAGAAAGCGACGCACGGCCCCTGTTGACGCTAAGCGCAAATCGGTATCAATGTTCACTTTTCTAACACCGTGTTTTATCCCTTCAACGATCTGGTCAACAGGAACGCCATAAGTTTCAGGAATTTCACCCCCAAATTCATTAATGATTGCCAACCATTCCTGGGGAACAGAAGAAGAGCCGTGCATAACCAGATGCGTACTGGGTATACGTCTGTGAATTTCCTTGATGCGATCAATGGCCAGTATATCAGCCGTTGGTGGACGGGTAAATTTGTAAGCGCCGTGACTGGTTCCGCAGGCGATAGCCAGTGCATCTACCTGTGTCCTGGACACAAAATCAGCCGCCTCTTCCGGATCAGTCAACATTTGATCATGCGTCAAAATACCCACTGCTCCAACGCCGTCCTCTTCACCTGCCTGCCCCGTTTCCAGCGACCCAAGACAACCCAACTCACCCTCAACAGACACGCCGCAAGCGTGAGACATTTCAACAACTCGCCGAGTGACATCAACATTATATTCATAGCTAGATGGCGTTTTTCCATCTGCCTCCAAGGACCCATCCATCATTACTGATGAAAAGGCTAATTGAATTGAGCGCTGGCAAATCGCCGGACTAGTACCGTGATCCTGATGCATAACGACAGGGATATCGGGAAATTCTTCAATAGCAGCCAGAATCATATGACGCAGAAAAGGTGCGCCCGCATATTTTCTAGCCCCCGCTGACGCCTGCATGATAACCGGGCTATTGGTCTCTCTCGCCGCTTCCATGATAGCTCGAGTCTGCTCCAGGTTATTGACATTAAATGCAGGTATACCGTAATTACACTCTGCTGCGTGATCCAACATTTGGCGCATCGATACTAGTGGCATGATCTCTTTCCTTTTCCTTAACTATTGAGCTGACGCAGGATGTCCGACGTCAGCTATCATTATATTTTCCTGTACACAGGCAACACATTTATTCGCAGGCTCGCTGCTCTAACATTGCAACGGCAGGTAACACCCTACCTTCAACGTATTCTAAAAAAGCACCACCACCAGTAGAAATATAGGACACTTTATCGGCGATACCATATTTATCAATAGCGGCGAGAGTATCCCCCCCACCGGCAACCGAAAATGCATCACTAGCAGCAATCGCCTCACTCAAAGACTTCGTTCCATTACCAAATTGGTCAAACTCAAAAACACCAACGGGGCCATTCCACAAAATGGTTTTGGCTTCACTTAAAATTTTTACAATCTTCGCTGAAGTCTGTGGGCCAATATCAAAAATCATATCGTCATCAGCCACATCGTCGGCAGATTTCAACTCTGCCGCTGCCGTCTCCGAAAATTCTTTTCCAGTAATCACGTCTTCCGGAATCGGAATTTCTGTTTTAGCCATTAGTCTTTTAGACTGTCCTAATAAGTCGTGTTCACACAAGGATTTACCCACAGACTTACCACTTGCCGCCAAAAAGGTATTGGCAATTCCACCACCGACAATAAGTTGATCGACAACGTCAGCCAGCGTTTCAAGCACTGACAATTTCGTCGACACTTTCGATCCACCGACAACAGCCACCATTGGCCTTGCCGGTTTTGCCAATACTTTTGACAGCGCATCAAGCTCCTTTGCAAGCAGTGGCCCGGCGCAGGCAATAGGTGCAAATTTAGCCACGCCGTGAGTTGAGGCCTGGGCCCGGTGGGCAGTACCAAAAGCATCCATCACAAAAATATCACAGAGCGCCGCGTAAGCTTTAGACAAATCTTCATTGTCCTTTTTCTCACCTGGATTGAATCGTACATTCTCCATCAATACCAGATCACCATCGGACATGTCTATGCCGTTTTTCCAGTCGCTAATAAGGGGGATCGAGCGCCCCAATAACCCACCCAACTGTTTTGCAACCGGCTGCAGGGAAAACTGGTCATCATATTCGCCTTCAGTAGGTCTTCCTAAATGCGACATCAGAATGACCTTGGCACCAGCTCGAAGTGCATACTCAATTGTCGGTAATGCCGCACGGATACGCGCATCACTACTAACGCGGCAGTCTTTAATAGGTACATTGAGATCTTCGCGAATTAAAACGCGTTTACCGGCCAAATCGAGATCGGTCATTTCTATTACATTAAGCGACATTTTCTTACTCTTCGTTTACCGATACAACACTGCTCTCGTGACAACCCTCTGGGCTGGCGCTTACAGGGCAATCGGACCAATATTGAACAATTTCAAGCATTCGATTGGCATACGCCCATTCATTGTCAAACCAGACCAATACGTTGACAATACTACCACTCACCCGCGTCTGTGCCGCATCAACAATCCCCGATCGAGGATCATGATTATAGTCACAGGAAGCTAGCGGCTCTTCACTATAACCAAGAACGCCCATTAAGGCACCGCCGGAAGCCTCATGCAGTGCATTATTTACAGTTTCAATACTGGGCACCTTTGTAACCACAACGGATAATTCCATCACCGAAACATTGAGTGTCGGCACTCGCAAAGCCCGCGCCTCCAGCTTGCCGGTCATATCCGGTATTACTCGGCCAATTCCAGCAGCCAATCCCGTTTCAACAGGAATAATCGACAGTCCCGAAGCGCGTGTTTTTCGCAAGTCAGTATGGTGATAAGCATCGATAACGGGCTGGTCATTCATCGCAGAGTGGATCGTCGTAATAACGCCACACTCAATATTGAAAGCGCGGTGAATAACGTCGATAACCGGAGAAATACAATTACTGGTACAAGAGGCGGCCGAAATAATGGTGTCCAGTACCGAAATACTCTGCTGGTTAATCCCCCAAACAATCGGTTTAATCGGCGCCAACCCGGGCTGGGACAATAATACTTTTTTTACTCCCCCGCCCAAATGCCTTTCAAGCTGATTGATGCTGCCGTACAGCCCAGAACACTCCAGCACTATATCAACTTCATGTTCAGCCCAATCGAGATCACTCAGATCCGCATGATGACTAACGGCAATACTGTCACCATTGACCAACAATCGGCCAATTCCCTGTTCAACCTCAGCAGGGAATCGTCCGTGAGTGCTATCGTATTTCGTCAGATGCACAATGGTCGCCAAATCTGCGGGCTCATTGATGGCAACGACTCGCATCTGCTGACGATGACCTGACTCATACAGCGCCCGCAACAAACAGCGCCCAATCCGGCCATAACCGTTAATCGCCAACCGAATCATATTAGGCACGACCACCAAAAATGATCAACCCAACGCGTCTTCTACAGCTTCAACAACCGCGTCGACGGTAAAACCAAAATGCTCCATTAGCTCCTTTATTGGCGCCGACTCACCGAAAGTCTCCATGCCGACAATACGACCGTCCAGGCCTACATATTTGTACCAAAAATCCTTGTGGCCGGCTTCTACTGCGACTCGGGGTAAAATATTGCTCGGTAATACCGATTCCCTGTACGCCACATCCTGAGCGTCGAATACGGACGTAGAGGGCATGGAGACTACACGGATACGGCGTCCTTGCAGTTCCAAGACAGCTTTTGCATCCATCGCGAGTTGAACTTCAGATCCGGTGGCAATAATGATGGCATCCGGGTCCTTTTCACCATGGGTCGCATCGCAATCGCTAAGAATATAACCTCCACGCGATATATCTGCCACCTGCTGCTCATCGCGCTGTTGATGCGCTAAGCCCTGACGAGAAAAAATCAGTGCTGCAGGACCTTCAGTGCGCTGTAACGCAGCCTTCCAACACACGGCCGACTCAACAGTATCACAGGGACGCCAGGTATCGAGGTTAGGCGTTGAACGCAGGGAAGTTAACTGCTCTACCGGCTGGTGCGTTGGGCCGTCTTCACCCAAACCAATAGAATCATGCGTGTAAACAAAAACCGTGCGCAGTCGCATCAGCGCAGCCATGCGTACAGCGTTCCGGGCGTATTCCATAAACATCAGGAAGGTTGCGCCATAGGGAACAAAACCACCATGCAAAGCGATACCGTTCATCATCGCCGACATACCGAATTCGCGGACACCGTAAAACAAATAGTTGCCCGAGGCATCGTCGGCGCTAACGCCTTTCGAACCACTCCACAGGGTCAGGTTTGAGCCCGCGAGATCCGCTGAGCCACCCAATAATTCAGGAAGCATTGGACCGTATTGCTCCAGACAGTTCTGCGAGGCCTTACGAGAAGCAATGCTGGCGCCTTCGTCCTGCAATTTGCGGATGTATGCATCGGATTGCTCAGCAAAATCATCAGGCAGCTCTCCACTTAGTCGGCGCGCCAATTCAACGGCTAGGTCGGGATAAGCTTGCGCATAGCTATCAAAGCGTTGATTCCACTCACTTTCGAAATTTGCGCCCTTGTCACGGGCGCTCCAGCCAGCATAAATGTCACTGGGGATGAAAAACGGCGGATGCTGCCAACCGATAGTTTCACGCACTAAAGCAACTTCGTCGACGCCCAATGCTGCCCCATGACAATCTTCCTTACCCTGCTTATTAGGCGAACCTTTGCCAATGATTGTCTTACAACAAATGAGTGTTGGCCTGCTCGTATCTGCTCGACCTTCTTCTATGGCCGCTGCAATAGCGGCGCTATCATGACCATCGACCGCCGGAATGACTTGCCATCCATAGGCATCAAAACGCTTTGGCGTATCATCGGTAAACCAGCCTTCGACTTCGCCATCAATAGAAATACCATTGTCATCATAGAAACAAATTAACTTACCCAGTCCCAGCGTTCCCGCCAGCGAACACGCTTCATGAGAAATTCCTTCCATCAAACAGCCGTCACCAAGAAACGTATAAGTATGGTGATCGACGATGGAGTGTCCATCCTTATTGAACTGAGCAGCGAGTATTTTCTCCGCCGTAGCCATACCGACGGCATTGGTAAGCCCCTGCCCTAACGGTCCTGTAGTCGTCTCAACGCCGGGAGCGTAACCATATTCGGGATGACCCGGAGTCTTTGAATGCATCTGGCGAAAGTTTTTCAACTCTTCTATCGGAAGATCATAACCCGTGAGATGCAGCAGCGAGTAAATCAACATAGATCCGTGGCCGTTAGACAGCACGAAACGATCCCTGTCCGCCCAGCTGGGATTGGCAGGATTATGCTTCAAATAATCGTTCCAGAGGACTTCGGCAATATCGGCCATCCCCATTGGAGCGCCTGGATGGCCACTGTTGGCCTGCTGAACTGCGTCCATACTGAGAGCGCGTATGGCGCTGGCTAGTTCGCTACGAGATGGCATCAACTAAACTCCTAAAAAGAGGGGCAGGGAAAAGTCGGCTATTTTCCCCTACCCGAGTCGTCACGGCAATTGCTGAAGGCAAAAAAAGCACTTTGTGGGGTAAATTAACCCCCTCTGACGATATTGAACACGTAAACTCACCGATACAGGTAATTATTCCATCTATATCGATATATTTTGATGTAGATGGAAAGGGCTGTTAGAATCCCGCCCCATGACAAACACCCACACCAGTAACGTCACTCCGTTCATCGACGCTTTGGCCAATATCACCGACCCTCTGGATTTGCTGACGTTCTGCAAAGCCAGTGCCGACCAGCTGCGCCTGTCGATTTTACGAATACTGAGTCGCGACTCGTATGGTGTTTTGGAACTATGTCGTATTTTTGACTGCAAACAATCAGGCATGAGCCATCACCTTAAAATTCTAGCGAATGCAGGTTTGGTCATTACTCGCAGGGAAGGCAACTCCATTTTTTATCGCCGCGCTCATCGCAACCACAACGATTCGCTCAACGAAATGCAACAAGCGTTAATCACAACGATCGATCGCCAGCTCATTTCTGCTGACCTTCAGGCGAAAGTCGACACAGTACAACATGAACGCGCCGCCAACTCTGCATTGTTTTTCGATGAGAATGCCGACCTGTTCAGTCAACAGCAGGAACAAGTTGCCGCCTACGAACTGTACGGCCCCAATGCTATTGAACTTTTAACGTCCAGCTTCAGCCACAAAAACTGCGGAAGCGTATTAGAAGTAGGCCCGGGGGAAGGTGCTTTTCTCGCCGAGCTAGCCCCGCGATTTCAACATGTCTATGCCGTCGACAACTCTCAACAAATGCTAGATAAAGCGTCGTCTTTCGCAAAGAAGAGAGGGCTGTCTAACATCACATTTGTTTACGGTGATACTAAAGCGCAACAATTACAAAACCTGCAAGCTGATTGCGCCGTGGTAAATATGGTACTGCATCATCTGCCGTCACCTGCCGACATTTTTTTTGATTTAGCCGCCGTCCTTAAAAAAGGAGGGCAACTATTTATTACCGACCTGTGCTCACATAATCAAAGCTGGGCAAGAGAATCTTGCGGCGACGTATGGTTGGGCTTCGAACCGGAAGACCTAACTCTGTGGGCGGCCAATGCTGGTTTCAAAACCGGCGAAAATATTTATTTGGCGCAACGCAACGGTTTTCGTGTTCAGATAAGACAATTTGTAAAAATTTAGTTACTAACAAATTCTAGCCAAGCACTGAGGAATCAACACATGTCAGAGTACGCCGTATTTACATCAGAATCCGTCTCAGAAGGTCACCCAGACAAAATGGCTGACCAAATATCCGATGCAGTATTGGACGCAATAATTTGTCGCGACCCCGTTGCACGCGTTGCCGTCGAAACATTAGTAAAAACCGGTATGACGATCGTTGCAGGAGAATTAACCACGTCTTGCTATGTCGATCTTGAGAACATTATCCGCAACGTTATTACAGAGATTGGCTATAACAGTTCAGAGGTCGGCTTTGATGGCGACAGCTGCGCAGTACTAAACGCAATTGGCAAACAATCTGTTGATATCAATATGGGCGTCGATCGTTCGAATCCCGAAGACCAGGGAGCCGGAGACCAAGGTTTGATGTTTGGTTATGCAACCAATGAAACAGCGTCATTGATGCCCGCCCCTATTTACTACTCACACCGCCTTGTGGAGCGACAGGCCAAGCTTCGAAAAGATGGGACATTGCCATGGCTGCGACCCGATGCGAAGTCACAAGTAAGCCTGCGTTACGAGCACGGAAAACCCGTTGCCATCGATGCCGTCGTTCTTTCAACTCAACATGACCCAGATATCGATCTCGAAGAACTGCGTGAAGCCGTTAAACAACATATCATCCTACCGGTATTGCCAGCAGAATGGTTACATGAAAATACCCAGTTTCATATTAACCCAACAGGAAACTTTGTCATCGGTGGCCCCGTGGGTGATTGCGGTCTAACCGGACGGAAAATTATTGTGGATACTTACGGCGGCATGGCCAGACATGGCGGCGGTGCATTCTCAGGAAAAGACCCATCAAAAGTAGATCGATCAGCCGCTTACGCCGGTCGATATGTTGCAAAAAATGTTGTCGCAGCAGGGCTTGCTGACCGCTGTGAAATCCAGATTTCATACGCTATCGGTGTCGCGGAACCCACCTCTATCGCCATCAACACATTTGGTACAGGTACAGTCCGTGACGAAGAACTCATAACGGCTATTCGTAAGACATTTGATCTTCGGCCTTATGCTATTACCACCATGCTCGACTTACAGCATCCAATGTATCAACTGACTGCATCCTACGGGCATTTTGGTCGGGAGCCATTCGAACACACTTACACGTGGACCGACGGCGGAGAAGAAAAATCAGACACGTTTACTGCATTTAGCTGGGAAAAAACAGATCGGACTGATGCATTAGTAGCGGCTCTAAACACGTAATTTACTCATTATCATTTATTGGAATACAAAACATGACTACCGATTATAAAGTTGCAGACATTTCCCTAGCAGATTGGGGCCGAAAAGAATTAAACATTGCCGAAACAGAAATGCCGGCACTCATGGCGATGCGCGCAAAATACAGTGCAAGCAAGCCTTTAGCAGGCGCGAAAATTCTCGGCTGTATCCACATGACAATCCAAACAGGTGTTCTGATTGAGACACTGTTGGAACTAGGGGCTGAAGTTCGCTGGTCATCCTGCAACATATTCTCGACTCAAGACCACGCCGCAGCAGCCATAGCCGTCACAGGCGTCCCTGTTTACGCCTGGAAAGGTGAAACCGAAGAAGAGTACGAATGGTGTCTGGAACAAACCATATTAAGCAACGGCCAACCATGGGACGCCAATATGGTACTGGACGACGGTGGTGATTTGACACTAATGCTGCACCAAAAATTTCCAGAGATGCTGGACAGAATACATGGCGTCACGGAAGAAACCACCACAGGGGTTCACCGCCTACAGGAAATGTTAGACAAAGGCGAACTGAAAGTTCCAGCCGTCAATGTCAATGACTCGGTCACAAAATCAAAGAACGATAATAAGTATGGTTGTCGCCACTCATTAAGCGATGCTATCAAGCGCGGAACAGATCACTTAATGGCAGGGAAAAAAGCGCTCGTCATTGGCTACGGAGATGTCGGCAAAGGCTCGGCCCAATCTCTTAACCAAGAAGGAATGATCGTAAAAATTGCAGAAATCGATCCGATTTGCGCAATGCAAGCGTGCATGGACGGATTCGAAATAGTATCTCCTTACAACGACGGTATTAATACCGGGAAAGTCGAAGACACTAACAAAACACTGTTACAAAACACTGACTTGGTTGTCACAACTACCGGTAACTTCAACGTTTGCGATTCAGCTATTCTCCGCTCACTGAAAAATGGGGCTGTCGTTTGTAACATCGGCCACTTTGACAACGAGATTGATACTGCTTACATGCGTAAAAATTGGGAATGGGAAGAAGTTAAGCCGCAGGTTCACATGGTCTATCGCGACCGCGCCAGCAACGACCATCTTATATTACTCTCTGAAGGTCGTCTGGTTAACTTAGGAAACGCTACAGGTCACCCTTCACGCATAATGGATGGCTCTTTTGCAAATCAGGTATTAGCTCAAATCTACCTGTACGAACGCAAGTTTGCAGATTTGGAAGACAACATGAAAAGAACGTCAATCACTCTGGAAGTTCTACCTAAAACGCTGGATGAAGAAGTCGCAGCGCACATGGTAAGAGGATTTGGTGGCGTTATGACCCAACTAACCCCGGAACAAGCCGACTACATTAACGTGTCGGTTGATGGTCCCTATAAAGTTGACTCCTATAAGTACTAAACACCGTACTTTTTTGCATTCAGGGTGGATTTTCATCCACCCTGAACCAATATCTTGATTACATCAATCCTTTACCCTGCGTGCCACATTAAAATGAACAGAGATAAGCGATTTAGTTTTGAATTTTTTCCTCCGAAAACGGATCTCGGCAAGGAAAAACTTAAAGTAGTTAGCGCTGAGTTAAGCACACTGGGGCCGGACTTTTTTTCCGTAACTTACGGCGCTGGAGGCTCGACGCGAGACAATACCAAAGAGACCATCATGTCGATGAATGCTGCCGGTCTATCTACAGCCCCACACTTGTCCTTTGCTAGTGACGATGAATCGACAATTCTCGACCTACTCAACGAATACAGAACTGCCGGCATATCTCGAATCGTCGCTCTTAGAGGCGATGCTCCTTCCGGAATGGGGGCTCAGCGGCTAGTTTATGCAGAGGAATTGGTACATTTTATTCGTCAGCACACCGGCGACCACTTTCAGATCGAGGTAGCGGCTTATCCGGAAACCCACCCCGATGCAGCCAACCCTCAAAGCGATATAGAATTTTTGAAACGGAAATTTGATGCCGGTGCAAACAATGCGATCACCCAGTATTTCTATAATGCGGAAGCCTACTTCCATTTTATTGACCAGTGCCAAAAAAACGGCATTGATAAACCGATTTATCCTGGAATAATGCCGATCACCAATTACCACAATTTGGCTAGATTCTCTAAAAATTGCGGGGCGGAAATACCTCGATGGATCTGTCAGCGTCTCGAAAGTTTTGGCGATGATAGTGAAAGTATTCAAGCATTTGGCGTCGAGATTGTAACAAAACTCTGCGAGAGACTTTTAGCCGAAG
>CAYNZI010000009.1:0-17341 GCA_964401565.1 uncultured Spongiibacteraceae bacterium | reverse complement strand
TCGTGCGCGTAACACAAAATTTAATTAATTGGGGTTTGTATGTCGGAGTTAATTTCAGATCAAAATTTATATGATCTTGGTACTACAGCCATGGGGCAGTGCCTTATGGATTCAGCGTATTATGACCCTTCTTATGGAGGGACGCCTGAGAGTATTTGGACAAACTTTACTGATTTGGTTTCAGATACTGTTGGGAGTACTTGGGACAGTTGGACGCCAGCGGAACAGGTGTCTGTTGTAGCAGGAGGTATCGGCGCGCTTGCCCAATTTGGTATGTCTAAGGTACCTCTCCTAAGCACTATTGTATTACCAGCAGTGATTACGGATTTCATGACCGCCGGTGTCAATGTTATAGATGAAGCGCAGAACGGTGAATTGATGCCTTCTGATATTACTGGGTTTTTAAATTCTACGGCTGGACTGGTTTCTGCGCTTGCAGCGTTTGGTGCGTTAGCTTTAGTTGGGGCGCCAATTGCGGCGACCCTTGGTACGGTTGCTCTTGTAGCTGGAGGTATCTCAGTTGGATTCCTTTTGATCAGTCCATTTGTTGACGACTTTTTTAGCGATGATG
This sequence comes from uncultured Spongiibacteraceae bacterium, assembly GCA_964401565.1. Classification (GTDB taxonomy): domain Bacteria; phylum Pseudomonadota; class Gammaproteobacteria; order Pseudomonadales; family Dasaniaceae; genus Oceanicoccus. The sequence continues at coordinate 16,770 of CAYNZI010000009.1, read as the reverse complement.
AGCAAACAGCACAAGATACGCTGGAGGAATCTAAGGATATTGTTGAGGAGGTACGAGATGTACTAGACGATACTAACCCCCCCGAGCCACCAGTTGAACCCCCGGTTGAGCCACCAGTTGAGCCACCAGTTGAACCACCGGTTGAACCACCGGTTGAACCACCAGTTGAACCACCAGTTGAGCCCCCGGTTGATTCTGTAGATTGGCAGCCGAGTGAGTCAACTTTACCTGATTCGCCCATTACACTATCGATTGATGGTCAAATAGAGACTCAATTAGGTGTTGATGGGAGAATTATTATCATAGATAATAATCATGGCGATGGCCCACCATCGATAGGTTTTGATCCGAATTATACCGGAGAGATCGCGCCAGATGGCACGATTGTGATAACGGATACAAGAACAGGGGAGCAAATTACCCCCGACGGTCAACCGTACAATCCATCTGATCATCCTCAGGTTGATAATCTACCTGGAGGGCAAGACCAAAACGGCGATGGGGTAGATGATAATGAGGTAAGTATTGATCAACCGTTGATACTAAATGATGATGGTGCTATAGAGCTACAGACAAACGGCGGAGAGACAATTCAAATAGATGTAGGTGATAACTCTAGTGTCAAGGCCACGGATCCTGATGGTGACGGTGTTACTGACAGGATTATTGCTACTGATTCAGATGGCCAAACAACTGAATATAACTACGACCCTACAACAGGAGATTGGACTAGGACAACTCCACCTGGTGCGGGAGATGGAAATGTATTGCCGCCACCGCCACCGCCACCAGTTCCGGATGAACCAGTACGAACTGATCCCTTGTCATTTGATTTAAATGGTGACGGTATTGTAAGCACCTTGTCATTGAATGAAGGTGTTAATTTCGATATTGATAATAATGGCTTCGCGGAAAGAACAGCATGGATTGGTGCTGATGATGGCTTTTTAGTTTTAGACCGTGATGCCAATAATCTGATTGAAAGTGGCTCTGAACTATTTGGTACTGAGACTCTTTTGAGCAATGGCGAGTTTGCCGCAAATGGCTTTGAAGCATTAAAAGAATTTGATGCAAACCAAGATGGCGTGATTAATGCTGAGGATGCGGTTTTTAATGATCTGCAAATGTGGGTTGATGCTGATAGTGATGGTGTTGCTGACGAGGGTGAGTTGGTCGGTTTAGACGAAGCTGGCATTGAAAGCATTAATCTTAATTATATTCAAAATGTATTTATTGTTGAATATTATGGAGACCACCGAGAAGAGTCCGTAGCGGAAACACCTGATGGTGATATGCTAGTAAATACCTTGTTTTTTAACGCAGATTATCGAGATACAGTTCCTGTAGAAGCACGGCAGGCAGGCGGTATTGAAATACCGGACGATATTTCTATTCTGCCGGATGCAGAAGGCTTCGGTAACTTGTATTCACTACATCAAGCAATGGCGTTGGATGATAGTGGGGAGTTGCAAGCCTTAGTCGAGCAGTTTTCTCAGGTAATTGATCCGGGCGCGCGTAAAAATTTAGTTGATGACATTTTAATTGTTTGGTCGGGGCAACAAGATACAGCGCCTGCTTCAAGAGGGAGGAATATTAATGGTCAGGTGCTTGGCGTTATTGAGACATTTCTTGGGCAGCCCGCCTTGCGAGAGAATCCCGGTACCCTTTATGCAGCAGTACTTATTCCGGTTTATGAAGGGTTTAGACAATCTGTTTACTCGCAAATGCTAGCGACGGGTACGGGTTCAGCTTTATATAATCGTATTTCTTATAACGCCTCTGATGACACGTTTAATTTCGATAGCTTAGTGAATTCGTTGAGTGCCTTGTTTGGGTGGGCAGAACTTACGGGCTCTAATTTAGATTCTGATGGGGCTCAGCGAGCACTCGTCGACGCTTTTGATTTAGTGCAAGGCCTTAATCCTTACGATCAGAATCAAGTATTAGCCAATAATTTTATTCAATCTATGATTGTCGCAGCGAACGGGTATGGCATTGAGGCTAATCAGTTTGTCGGTAGTGTTCTGTTCGCAGGTGATGATGTAATTACTACTGCAGACACTGACGATCTGTTGAATGCATCTACAGGTGATGATCATGTTAATACTTTAGGAGGTGCCGATACCGTATACGCAGGTGCCGGCAATGACTCTGTATTGGCAGGTACTGGTGATGACACTCTGTACGGTGAAGAGGGTAATGACAGGCTAGACGGTGAAAAAGGTAATGATTCATTATTTGGCGGCGAAGGTGATGACCGTTTAATTGGCGGTGCTGGTGACGATACGATTTATATCGTAAAGGGAGAGGGTTCAGATATATTGGATCTTGACCTGGCTGTAGGAACAGCTACCGGCATCGACACGATTGTTTTTTCAGATGATATCTCGTCAAGTGAAACTACGTTACTACGTAGTAATAACGATTTGTTGTTGGTTATTTCTGACCAGCAAACGATTACCATCAAAGATTATTTTGCAATAGAGGGCGAAGTTGATAACCGCTTGAATGCTCTAACGTTTGCCGATGGTGCAACCTGGGACAGTAGTTATGTTTATGCTGCAGTTCAAACGGCTACGGAAGGTGATGATGAAATTTATGCTTATTCCGCTGGCGATACTCTAGATGCACTAGGTGGCAACGACACGTTGGTTGGTTTCACTGGAGAAGATACCTTAATCGGTGGTGCAGGTGATGATCTTATCAGCGGTGATGCTGGTGATGATATTTTAGAAGGCGGTACCGGTAATGATGTTTTGGTCGGCGGTAGCGGTAATGACACCTACATCATCAATCTCGGTGATGGTAATGATGTTATCGATTTAAACCTTCACTCTGGAGGTAGCCTTGGTATTGATAATATCCAATTCTCTCCAGGTATCGCACCTAACCAGGTAGTGCTGAGACGGGAAAATAATGATTTAAATATTAATATTGGTGATCAACAGCAGGTCAAAATAAAAAATTATTTTAGTAGTGTTATTGATCTCAGTGCTCGTTTGGCACCACTAACGTTTTCAGATGGCACACAATGGGGTGATAATTTTATTCGCGCTGCCGTGCTTGTTGCCACTGAAGGCAATGATATTCTAGAAGCTTTAGAATCAGGCTTGACCATTGATGGCCTTGCAGGTGACGACCTAATGCTCGGAGGTGATGGTGCAGACCAGCTTTCAGGCGGCGACGGTGATGATGCGCTGTTCGGCGGTGCGGGTGACGATACCTTAGCCGCAGGTGCGGGTTCTGATGTGCTGGATGGTGGTGCAGGTAACGACACCTATTTATATTCCCTAAGTGATGAATCGGTTGTTATTAACAATAGTGGGGATACGAATACAACGGATAGGTTGGTCTTTGATAATTCCGTACTTATGTCTGATGTGGTTCTTGTCCGCCATCAGAATAATCTATTCATTACGTTTAACAGTAATGCTTCTGCCTCTATTACCGTTAATAATTATTTTCTAGCCTCAGAAAATTTTGATGGTTCTCTGGATATTATTGAGTTCTCCGATGGCTCTCAGTGGAATGTTGATGCCGTTAAACAGGCAGTCTTAATCGGTACTAATGGAGACGATAATTTAAACGCGTACTCAACGAGTAGTACTCTAGAGGGCTTGTCTGGAAACGATAATTTGCGAGGTGGAAACGCGGATGACATTCTCACTGGTGGAGAAGGTGATGATGTTTTATCCGGGGCAGCTGGCAACGATATTTATCATTTTTCACTCGGTGATGGCCATGATCGTATCGTCAATAGTGAAGGTTATAACGCTGCGGGTGACAGTTTTAATGACCGCATTGTTTTGGGTGCGGGTATTAATTCGGGAGATGTTACTCTCACGAGAGAGGGTCAAAGTTTAGTTATTTCATTTGTTAATAGCGATGATTCAATAACAGTCGACAGATACTTTTATAGAGATGCTCTGTATTCAAATGCTGTTGATCTTATTGAATTTCAAGATGGGACCGTTTGGGATATTGATTTTGTTAAGGATGCCGTTTTGCAAGGAACGGCTGGTGATGATGTTCTCTTAGCATTTGATGCAGGCAGTACCATTGATGGCTTGGCCGGTAATGACGAGTTGTCAGGTGGCCGCGGCTCAGATATTTTGATGGGTGGTGAGGGGAATGATTTCCTTGATGGTAAATCCGGTAATGACGTTTTGGATGGTGGTGATGGCAATGATCACTTACTCGGTGGTTATGGTGATGACACCTTAACCGGTGGTGCCGGTGACGATTATCTTAGTGGTGGTCAGGGTAGCGATACCTACGGTTTTGGCGTCGGTCATGGATTGGTTACTATCGACAATACTGTTGCTAATACTGACGTTTCTACTGATGTCGTACGTATGGATAATTCTGTACTTGCTGATGATGTCAATCTGCATCGCGACGGCGATGACTTAATACTCACGCTGACGTCTTCGCCAAACGATCAGTTAACGGTTTTAAAATTCTTTGGGGCAGACGATTACCGACGCTTTACCATTGATGCCATTGAGTTTGATAATGGCACTGTTTGGGACTTGGCCGTTATTAAAGACACTATTTTGTTGGCGTCTGGTGATGATGATGTGCGCTTTGCTTACCCAGAAGGCAGTGTGATTGATGGCCTTGCCGGTAATGACAGTTTGTTTGGTAATCTCGGTGATGATCAATTACGCGGCGGTGAAGGTGACGACCTACTTGACGGTGCCGAAGGTGATGATCAGTTAGCAGGTGGCGCAGGTAACGATCTCCTACTGGGTGGCCTGGGTAATGATTCTCTCGATGGCGGTGAAGGTGTCGACACTCTTGTGGGTGGTATTGGCGATGATGTTTTATCTGGCGGTACGGGTGATGGCGATACCTTAATCGGTGGCACAGGCAATGACACTTACCTTTGGGCGCTAGGTGATGGTAATACCATCATTAATAATGAAGACGGTGTTTCTGCGAGCACTGACCGTCTTGTATTTGCCAGTGGTATCGCGTTAGCAGACATATCACTTCAGCGCTCAGAAAGAGATTTGTTGTTGGTGCACCAAGCAAGCAATGAGACGATTACCGTCAGTAACTTTTTTATTGACGATGGCGATGGCTACTTTGCCATAGACTCTGTCGAGTTTGCCGACGGTACTGCCGTAAGCCGTGAAGAAATTAAAGATTTAGTACAGGCAGCAACACTAGGAGCCGACGAGATTTATGCGTATAGCACTGGGCAAACTCTGGACGGGTTGGCAGGCGATGATCAGCTCTTTGGGGACATTGGCCAAGACACGTTAAGTGGTGGTGACGGTGATGACTATATCGAAGGCCGTGAAGGTAATGATGAACTTCTTGGTGGTCAGGGCAATGACGAGTTGCTGGGTGGTCGGGGAGCAGATTCACTGGATGGTGGTGACGGTAATGACACCCTATATGGTGAATCAGGCCAAGATACACTCATTGGAGGCCTTGGCAACGATACCTTGTTCGGTGGTTCCGGTAATGATGCGCTAACAGGGGACGCAGGAAATGACACTCTATTTGGCGGCGGTGGAAATGATACCTTGCTTGCATCCACGGGCAGTGATGTTGTTGATGGTGGAGAAGGTAGTGATGTAATTCTTGCTACGAATGGTAATCATGTGTTATCCGGTGGTGCGGGCAACGATATTTATGTGATTGAAGGTGGTGTACAACTTATCGAAGGTATTCAGGATCGTGATCAAATTATTTTTACTGATCCTAATGCCGCAGCGGTGGTTAACATTGATGCTGCATTAAATGATATTTATTGGAATGTTTATAACGACCACATTGTTATTTGGCAGGAAGGTACTGAAGATGCCTTATTGGTTCATCACGCTCAGGCCGATCAGCTGTCGTTGCGCTTGAACGATGTCGAACTCACAGTAACCGACTATCTCGATCAAGTTGCGGCAACACAGCGAGTTACCTTGATCGGAGACTTTGATCTTTTTCCTCACAGCACTTTAAACGGTTTACCGATATACAGTGCTGATGAAGTGTTGTTAGGCGATGCATCAAACAACATTATCCTCGGTTATGAGGGTGCCGATACTATCAGCGGTTTAGCCGGCAACGATCATCTGCAAGGTGGTGCTGGAAATGACACGATTGATGGTGGTACCGGTAACGATCAACTGTTTGGCGGTAGTGGTGATGATGTTATTACCGGTGGATCCGGTGATGACATCATTAACGCCGGTGCAGGTAATGATGTTGTCGTTGCTGGCGATGGTAATGATTTACTGATCGGTAAAGAAGGCGATGACATACTCGACGGTGGTGCCGGTGACGACCAACTGGTCGGTGGCGAGGGCAGTGATATCCTGTTAGGAGGGGAAGGTTTTGATGTCTATCATGTAGCCTCTGGGGATCGTGTAATAGATACGGATGGCAAAGGCTATTTGGTATTTGAAAATGCCTTTGTTGGCGGTCAAATTTATACTCGTAACGATACGTTTTTTGACCGATCAAATAATAGTTTTGAATTACAGCTTGATGGTTCACTGCTTATTAATAATGATGTTGTTGTTGAAAACTTCCAAGATGGCGATTTAGGTATCTCGTTGAATAATGCCATCGCCGGTGGTTCCAGCTTTGACCTTTCTGAGGGACTTCCGCAAGACGGCACCTTCTTTGAAGTTGGCGGTTGGTCACCGCTGGTTGATAAGCAGAATGTATTTAATTTAAGTGATTCTGGAACGTCGATTTTTGTCGATAATATGCAAACACACCAGAGTGTAGAGGGCGGGCGTGCCGCTGGGTTAATTAGCCTTGGTAGCCAAAATTCTGAATTGATTGTACCGCGTGATCCCCTGGTATTGGATCTGGACGGCGATGGCATTGAGTTGATTGGCTTTGATGTCAGTAATGCCTTCTTTGATTTAAATGGTGATGGCTTTGCTACAAAAACGGGGTGGTTGGATTTCGACGATGGTTTTGTAGCATATGACCGCAATGAGAATGGCAAAATCGATGATATTACCGAGTTATTCGGTAGCCCAACGATGACCGGTTTTGAAGAACTAGCCCTATATGATGACAATGGTGATGGTGTCATTAACTCCAGCGATGACATATTTAACGATTTATTAATTTGGCGTGATGTTGCCGGAGATGGTGATAGTTTAACAAATTATATCGAACCGCGCTCATTGAGACAGGTTGGTATTTCAAGCATTAACCTTGAAAATACAACTGTTTCGGGTCTGGGTGATGGCTTCTCTGATGTTGTTCAAGTGGGAAGTTTTACGTGGGAAGATGGTCGAGAAGGTGTTGTCGGTGAGTCATTAGGTTTGGCAGGCGATGTTGAGTTTGGTACCGATCCATCACAAAGTCATTACATAGGTCCGGTCGTTATCGATTCCGAAGTGTTGGGTTTGCCAAATCTTAAAGGTTATGGGCAAATGCCAGATCTTCATATCGCCATGACTCAGAACCCTGAGCTGAAGCGTTTAGTCGAGTCTGTTTTCACTGCGGGTAGTGCTAGCTATCTGCAAGAAAACTTTGAGCGGATTTTAGAGTTATGGGCTGGCGTTGACGGCAAAACTATCCATGATATTGATAGTGACCCAGATGAGGGCATGCTGACGCCAGAAGGCGATGTATTCTTTGGTGCAGCCGATGTGACGCTCAGTGTGAGTGAACTTGCCATTTTACAAACGTATTCAGGGCTGGATTCGTTAGAAATAAATGATGGTTCTTGGCGGGATGGTGCTTTCCAAACCACTGGTGAGTTGTATCAAACTGCCGGTGAAATGCTTAGAGAAGACCTGTTGGTTAGGCTGCTAATCCAGCTGCCTCAATTTATCGAATACGCGGATAGCGCAGCTTATGATATTACCTCTGACCGTTTCTCTGTCAGCATAGATCCAGCTCAGTTTGTTCAAGAGGTAGTTGGCGATATTAATGAGGGCAGCCTTGATCTTAACGATGGGTTGAGCTTGTTAGAAGGGTTATCAGGCATTTCCGTAGTCTTTAACCAAGACGTTCGCAATGCGTTTAGCCATCTAGACTCTGCGTTAAGAGCAGAGTTTGAAAATACCTTAGCGGATGCCGGTGTCTCTCAAGACGTTATCGATCAATACTTGTCGTGGAATGTGACCAGTAGCATGACGTCAAGCAATCTGAACGATGTCATCGTGGGTAACGAGGGCAGTAACCAATTGCATGCGCAAGGTGGCGACGATATTGTTTATGGCGAAGGTGGTGATGATCAAATCTTCGGTATGGATGGTGATGACCTGTTATCAGGCGATGCAGGGAATGACACCCTTGCCGGTGGTGCTGGCGATGATATTTACCTCTTTGGTTACGGCGACGGTCACGATCGTGTTGATAACAGAGACTTTAACGCCCGTGGAGACAAGCTCATTCTGAGACCTGAAGTGCATAGCTCAGACGTACGCTTATCACGCAACGGAGATGCCTTGCTGCTCACATTGGTATCGACCGGCGACACCTTGGCCTTGGATTATTACTTTGTCGACAACGATATTAATGAGAGTGCTGAATTAGAAATTATCGAATTTTCTGATGGTACTTTCTGGGATCATGAGCAGATCCGTTCCATCCTTCTTAACAGTACAGATGCGAATGATGTGTTAGAAGGTTACAGCGGCAATGAGTACATCCATGGCGGTAAAGGGCAAGATACCTTGCTAGGGCATGCCGGCAATGACTATATAGCTGGAGGCGAAGGTAGCGACTCCCTTTATGGTAACGAAGGGCACGATACGCTCGATGGCGGCGCGGGTGACGACCTCTTGCATGGCGGCGTTGAACGCTTTCAGGGTGATGTCATGATGGGTGGCGAAGGAGATGACACTTACTATGTTACCGCCTCTAACCATGAGTCTGATCGCAGCGAAGGTTTGCAAGATAGTGTTATCGAGTTTGCTGACCAAGGGATTGATCAGGTACTTACCTCTACGTCTCACCGCATGACGGACCATGTGGAGAATATGTTCTACGAGGATATTGAAGGTACTGAACAAGAGTACATTTTCAACTTAACCGGTAATAATCTGGATAACCGTATCGTTGGTTCACGTTACATCGACACGATTGTTGGCGGAGATGGCAATGACAACCTAGATGGTTTCAGCGGCGACGATGTTATTGAAGGTAACGACGGAGACGATATCCTTTTCGGTGGTGAGGATGCCGGATTAGACGCGTATTATTATAGCGGTTACTCTGAGGGTGATGGTGACGATGACGAAGTTCGTCTCGACTATACCGGTAGGGAATACCTCACAAATTCTGACCACATTGATGGCGGAGCAGGTAATGACGTTATCGATGGTCACTCCGGTGATGATCAATTGTTTGGCGGCACTGGCGATGACATTTTATACGGCGGTGATGATGGTGGTGCCTACATCACCGACAATTCTTATTACGGAGAGGGCGGAGATTACGGCGGGGCTTACTACTCTGAATACGGCGATTACGGCGGCAATAGCACTTTCGTTGTATTGAGTAATAACGATTACCTAGATGGTGAAGAGGGTAATGATATTGTCATCGGAGGTACCGGTAACGATATTGTCATTGGTGGCACCGGTGATGATAGGTTGGAAGGTAATACTGGCAATGATCGTTTATATGGTGATGATGGTGATGATGAGCTCTATGGCGGCGCCGGCAATGACTTTATGTATGGTGGCGCAGGCGATGACTATGCAGACGGTGGCTCAGGTCATGATGTCATTGAAACGGGTGACGGTAACGATATCGCCGTAGGCGGTAGTGGTCGTGATCAAATTATTACCGGCTCAGGTGATGATGTGGCCGATGGTGGTACCGAGGCGGATATGATAGAACTCGGTGAAGGCAATGATACGGCTATTGGTGGCGAAGGTGATGATATCGTTATCGGTGGTACCGGTGCCGATAACCTCTCGGGGAACGAAGGGAATGATCTGTTGAGTGGTTATGACTTTATTGATTCGTTTAGCAGTCATGTCAGTTTAGGCGGCAGTGGCACCGTAATAAAGGTTGAGCCTAACAGCACTCTAGCGGAGGCGCAAAGCCTTGATGGTTTATTTACACTGGATTACTCCAATGATATTGGTGATGTCTCCAGTAACAATACCTCCACTTCTGTTCCCCATGTCACGGTAGAGGCCAGCCAACCCTATGGCACTTATGATTACTACAGCTTTACCGTCGATAACGGGGGGCAACAAGGCACCTTCGATATTGACTACGCGGCAAATTCTGGTGCTTCATTTGATTCCTATATTTACCTGTTAGATGCCTCGGGTAATACTATTGCTAATAGCGATGACTCAAGCACATCCAGCGGTGCAGGGGGAAGTAACAGTAGTTTAGATTCCTTCTTAACCTATACCTTTGCCGAAGCAGGAGAGTACTTTATCCAAGTACGCAGCTATGGCGGCGGACCGGTTAGTGGTAGTTATCAATTGCAAGTGTCTTTGACGGGGGCAGAAGTACACAACAGTGGACTCGAAATTGATGTTGACGCATCAAACACTGAAGTCGCCATCGATGAAATGTCCGGTGGTTTGGGTAACGACACGTATCTGGTTAACGGTTATATCGAAACGGACACGGTGCTTTCATCAGAAATACAACGTGTCATTGACTTGCAAGATGATATGGTGATTTCGGTTGATACGACCGACTACTCTGTCACTGGCATTGCCTTGCGCGCTAAGCGTAACAAAGTGCAAATCACATGGACTGATAACGGTGCGGACTCCTACGCGGTTTATCGCTCTGATGGCCAGAGTAGTTATACATTGCTTGGTACTACAAGCAGTGAATATTCTACTTTCTTAGATGAGAATGCTGACCTTGGTAGTACCTATCTCTATCGAGTCGAGGCTCTCTCTGTAAACAACGATATACTCGGTTCTTCTCAAGAAGTCACAATCACCCTTCAAGGGCGTGGTGCGCGCGGTAATGTTGTTGCGACCGACGCTTCAAACCAGGGCTCTTCTGTGCCCATTGTGTCCATTGATAATTTTGTTAATGGTCAGGTGGAAGAGGTTGTCGTTACCACTGAGCAAATGGTTGAGACAGCAGTCGCGGACAACGTAATTGAACAAGCTGGCGAAGGTGATGACCATGTTCTTGCGAACATCGACTACACCATGACGGAGCATGTTGAATCCTTACAGCTCGCAGAAGGTGTGATTAAAGGAACGGGTAACGCACAGGACAATACCATCACCGGTAACGACAGTAATAACATACTCGATGGTGGTGCAGGTGATGACGAACTCACTGGTGGTTTGGGTGATGACACTTATCACATTGACTCGTTGGCCGATGTGATCAATGAACTCAGTGGTGAGGGCAACGATACAGTGGTATCCAGCCTGAATTACACCTTGGCCGATGCGTTAGAGAACCTAACGCTAACAGGCAGTGCGCTGCAAGGCGTGGGAAATGCGGCAGCCAATACACTGCAAGGTAATGGTCTTAACAACACTTTGCAAGGGTTAGCCGGCGAAGACACCTTCATTCAATCAGACGGTGAAGACGTCTTGGAAGGAGGCTTAGATGCCGATACCTATGTGCTTAACGATACACAGGGCGTAGATATCATTCAGGACGGTCAAGGCATCAACATCATCACCCTGGATGCGTCGATGGTGGATCACCAGCTAAAAGTCTATAACGTGACCATTGATGGCCAGAGTTACTATCGCGTATCCGTGGCCAATGCGAGTGGTTCAGACTTAAGCTCAACCGGAGTGTTAATCGACAGCGCCCAAGCCGTACATTTTGTGGTGCGAACCGATGGTGTCGATAGCAGCCTGGATGCATTGCTCTCCGAGCAAAGTCACACGGGTACAGATCTAGTGGATGTGATTGATATCGGCAGTGCTGCCGATAATGTTGCTGCCGGTGATGGTAACGATGTGATAGTCACCCGCGCAGGCTTTGATATTATTGATGCAGGCGCAGGGCATGACCAAGTCTATGCTGGCTCTGGTGACGATGTGATTCAAGGTGGTACTGGCAACGATCGATTGTTTGGTGGTGTGGGTAACGACACCTACTTGATTAATTTTGGTGATGGCAATGACATTATCAGTGAATCTATTGATGAGGAGGGCGTGACTGACCGCGTTCAGTTTGGTCAAGGCATCGAGGAAGATGATTTATTGTTTAGCATGATCAATGATGACCTTGTTATTACTAATATTGAGTCGAGTGAGACGCTCACCATTGATGATTGGTCACAGGGGCATACTATAGAGTCCTTTGAGTTGGCTGACGGTCAATCGATTGACAGCAGTAATGTTGATTTGTTAGTGCAAGCGATGGCCTCCTTCATTGTTGAGGGGGCTGGTGGTGAAGTGACCGTGCAAGCCGGTCAGGAAGAGCAGCATCAGCAGTTAGTTGCAGTTAGCTGGCAAGGGTAGGTCTGAAATTGGCAGAAGGGTGGCCGTTTAAATGGACACCCTTTTTTGTTAAGTGAAAGCTTATTCCTTTTAGGTACTATATTCATGGTAACTTTTTTATGTGTGTGGGAACTGGGTGGCGGCTTAGGTCATCTGATGACCTTAAAGCCTATCGCAGAGCAATTAGAACAGCTCAATTATCGCGTCATTTTTGTTGTGCAGTATTTACCGAGGGCGCGTTTTCTAATTGAGGCTGGATTCGAATGTGTACAGGCCCCAATATTAAAGTCATTATCAGGTGTTTCTCCTCCGAATAGTATGGCTCAAATATTAGCAAGGAGAGGCTATTCGGATGTTAATAAATTGGAGGGTGTCGTGTGTGAATGGATCAAAATTTATAGAAAAATAAATCCAGATTTAATTCTTGTTGATTATGCGCCGACCGCTATTTTGGCGGCTAGAAAGGGATTAATTCCCGTTGTAGCTATTGGAAATGGTTTTGTCTTCCCTCCACGTGATCGCTGGGCATGTAATCTAAGGCCGTGGCTTGTTGATGAGAATTTAAGAAGTATAGAAGAACGCATTGTAGAAAATGTCAATCAAGTTGCAAAATCGCAAGGATTGGTTGGCATTAATAGAGTGTCAGATTTGTTTTATGGGGACAAAAATTTTATTTATGATTTGCAAGAAACAGATGTATACAAACGCTCTCAATTTTGTTACATCTTACAGAAGCATGAGCCTAATGGTTTTCCAATTCCTGTATGGAAAACCAAAGACAAGTTAAAAATAGCTGGATATTTAAAAAGTGGATTTAAAGAGAATCACCGTATAATCTCCGCATTAAGCAAGATAGATGCGGAAGTTAAACTTGCTGTACTTGGTATGCCAGGAGATGATAAACCTAAGGCTGATAACATCACAATATATACTAAGCCTATTGATTTGTCGGCTTTGATATCGGATTCTAATGCCGTCATTTATCATGCAGGTGGCATTCTTAAGGAAGTTGTGCTGAAGGGAAAAGTTTCGTTATTGGCCCCAATGCAATTAGAGCAATTTCATTATGCTCAGCGAATGGAAAAAAATAGTTTTGGGGAGATGATCAACTTTAAATCTTCAGACTTGGTCGGTCAGTTTAACGAGGTCCTAAATAATCAGCGTTATGTTCGTAATGTTGAAGCGGTTAAGAAAAAATATGGTAAATCAGGGAGTTGGTACTCATCGTATGAAATAGCGAGGAGGATATCTGATCTTGCTTTAAGAAAAAGTGGTTAAATAAGGCTTCTATAAAGAGCTAGGTTACGATTTTTGGGTCAACATTATTCAAGTAGTCTCAGCAGGCCCTAGCAATATATTATGTATGCGGGGACATAAAGTATCATCGCCTGAGCAATCCACAAAAGCTCAAGACGTTTTAAAAAAACCGTAAAGTATGCTTTGCGTGCTTTATTCATTGTTGAAGAGGGAGTGGTGAAGTGACCTTACAAGCCTATCAAGAAGAGCAACATCAACAGCTAGATGAGGCTGACTGGTAAGAATGACATTCTCAACGATAAACAAGAAAGAGACTTGTCACTGTAAAAGCGGGCTTATGTTTACTCAGTGCTGCGGGCGGGAGTCTTTTACTGTGCCTGTTGAAAATAGTGGTGCCGAAAGTAGCGTCGAAAATAAAAGCTTCGATATTAAGACGATTGAATTATGGTTGCGCCAAGCCGAGCATGCAAAAAAGGCTAATGACCATGACTCAATGAATACATGGTATTGCAAAGTGTTGCATGAGGATCCGTTGAACACGAAGGCTTTGCAGGGTTTGTTGGCCCATACTTTTAATGACAATGCGCTAACTTTTAAGCTAGAATGTTTACTGAAAGCTTACGATCAACGGTTTGCCAGTAATGTATGGGCTAAATTACATTTACTCGCCTATGAGTTGCAGCGGGCTAACTATGAGGCTTGTTACCCTCTCGTTAAAGCTATTATGAGGCGCGGCCCTGACTCTTCCCAAGGGCATGTATTAGCCGGTCGCTACTTTAGTGAAAGACCCTATGTTGATGAAGTAGCCGCAATACACCATTTCAAAAAAGCCAAATCCCTAGGACTCGATAACCCTGGGGTCAATGCTTTGTTAGCCGCTGTGTTAATGCGATACAACCAGCTAGAGGAAGCGAAAGCCTGTTATCTGGTAGGCATGAAACGAGACTCTAATCGTCATCACTCGTTGTTAGGGCTAGCTAAGGTTGCGGAATATCAATCGGATTTTGAACAGGCATGGCAATACATTGAACAAATGATTCATAGTGAAAGAGTGCGTCATGATAGTTTGTTGCTACAAGCTAAATTGTACCGCAGGCAAAATCACTATGACCAAGCCCTTAAATGTTTAGATCAGTGTATCAGTGAAAACAGTCAGTCCTCAAGCTTGGCTAGTTATTGGTATGAGCGAGGGCGCTTGCATGACAAAACCAAAGACTATGAGCAAGCTATGCAGGCATTTGTGAAAGCCAATAAGATCGCAAGGAGCTATTCGCCAGGCTATAACCACTCCGATATCGTTACTTTTCACAAAAAATTAAACGTATTTTTTAAACGGGATCGGCTTGCTCAACTGCCTGTTCTGGAAAAAGATCTACCAGCGACCCAGCCATTATTTATTCTTGGGTTTCCTCGTTCGGGTACAAGTTTAACAGAAAAAATTCTCACCACTCACAGTCAGGTTATTGCAGGCGGTGAGTTGCCATTTATTCAAGATTTAGCAAAATCAGCCAAAGACACATTAAGAAGTAATTTAGATTATCCCGGTTGTTTGATGGATTTAGCGCTGGGCAATCAACAAGGTGTCATAGCTTCCATGCAGGCTGACTATTTAGCCAAAAGCAATCTGAGTAATTTACAAAGTTCCAATAAAAAATATTTCACCGATAAAATGCCGTTGAATGAAATTCACCTGGGATTGATTGATAGAGTATTCCCAAGATCACCTAAAATACATTTAATTCGCCATCCATTAGACGTGGTACTATCTAATTTTTTTACCGAGCTAACCCACGGAAATTTTCAGGCACAAGACATCAGTACTGCTGCCCAACACTATGCCTTAACCATGGAAATGGTCTTCCACTATCGTAATGAATTAGGTGGTAACTATTATTCATTACACTATGAACACTTAATCGATGACATAGAAAGAAAAGTGAAGAGCTTATTGAGGTACGTTAATTTATCATTTGAAAAAGAGTGTCTAGATTTTTATCAAGACAAAAGCCACACCAAAACAGCCAGCTACTCTCAAGTGACGCAACCTTTATATCAGTCGTCAAAATTCAGATATAAACCCTATCTGCAATATCTGGAACCCGCTATTAATGAACTTGGCCCCCTAATAGAAAAACTCGGTTATCAAATATAATGATGCATGAAGAACAAATACCCGAGTCATTCAAAGGTGATGCCTATGCTACAAAGCACTTTAAGCACATCGTTAACAACGCGGGAAAACACCATCCATTTTATCAAGAGCATTTTAAAAAAACAGCTACACAAATCCCACTATTAAGTCGCAGCGATGTGCTAGAAAAAAATGCCCTATTACTTAACGGCCACCCCGTCACCGCAAAAACCTCAGGCTCCACCGGTATTCCAGTGCAGTTGTCATGGTCACGGGAACGTTCACGCTTAGAGGAAAAAATCAGCGCTCGATATATTTCATGGCTAGGGGGGCAACTACCTTGCACGAGAATTATTCATATCGGAGACAGCAGGCGACGCCAACGAATCTGTTTAGATATTCAAACTCCAATTGTTCAACAAATAGCAATTATCCAACGCAACTTCCTTACGCAAGGAGCCGTTGCCATCACCACCTACCCTACCAATGTCGCAAACCTTTGCATGCGTATCATAGAGCAGGGCATCGACATGTTGTTTATCCAGCGCGTTGGTTGTTATGCTGAAGTATTTGAACCCTACCAAGAAAAACTGATTAACCAAGCCTTCCCCAATGCCACTGTATGGTCCACCTACAGCTCCATGGAATTTGGCATGATAGCTGGCCGGTGCCCCCACTACCCCGAGTTCCATCATATATTCTCTGGAAAATTAGGTGTTGAAGTGCTTGACAAATGCGATCAACCTTGTCAAAAAAATGAAGTGGGGCGTTTAGTCATTACCGACTATTTCAACGTCCAATCCCCATTTATCCGCTACGAAATCGGCGACCTAGCCGCCAAAGGTGATTGCCCTTGTGGGCAAATTAATTTGCCGGCATTGTCATTCATCGGAGGTAAAGTGAGAGGTGCTCTAGTTAACCACGCGGGAGATAAAACGCCCTTTACAGAGTTAGCAGCCCACTTGCGCGATCTGCCAGACATGAAGCAGTATCAAGTGATAC
>CAYNZI010000008.1:6711-18177 GCA_964401565.1 uncultured Spongiibacteraceae bacterium | reverse complement strand
AGTGCCACTTGCCAAAGGCCGCCGTGCGGTAGCCTGCCTGTTGCAACATTTCCGCGATCGTCAGCTCGGAAGTCGGCAGTCCGTTCACCATATTCGGACCGCCACGCATATCGATGCTACCCAAGTTCGCCATACCCATGCCAGCGCGCATTGACAGGCGCCTTTCCAAAGAATCGCCCGCCGCCTGCATCGCCTGCACAATACCGCTGCGCAGTGGGTAACGGCCAGTTAACAACCCGGCCCGTGATGGTGAGCAAATGGGAGCGCTGGAATAGGCACTGGTAAAACGCATGCCCTCAGCCGCTATCTGATCCATATGGGGTGTTTCAATGACAGTACCACCGTAGCTACCCACATCGCCATAGCCCAGATCATCGGCAAGTATGACTACAATGTTAGGTCTGCGAGCTGCCTCCGGCGCCGACCGCAGCGAAGGCTCTGTACTGTCGCCCGCTTCGTATTGCGCCGGGTGAATACTGTAGGTCTCTGGCTGGAATAAGCGGCTTGCACCCCACCAAAGCCCCATCAATATCAGCAGGGTAATTAATATAGTTCGTTTAGCTCTCATCGCCGATCAGCCCTTCAGACATTTTGTACAGTTTTCGCATGACTACCTGCCTCTTCAGCTCCGACCGGGACTGACATTCCATTCGGCAAGCAACACTCTGAAGATGTTATTCATAGATGAATCCGCCTCTTAAAACACTTGTAATACAGCATTAAGCATAACCGCTATCCGATCAAAAGTCTCAGTCAACAGACCTTCTAGACGCCATTGAAATTCATTATTTTCAGTGGCTGAAAATCACGAATACTCAATAGCCGGGTCGTGCTGAAGTTCCACCGTATTACCTGCGGGGTCTTTGAACCAAATGATTTGTGACTTTCCCTCTCCGATGTGAAGAAGCTCATCAGTTCGGCCTTTCACCTCTGCTACAGCCTCGTCAATATTTTCGACATATAGCGATAGATGCGTATTATTCGGCATCGCCAATGGCCCTTCAGCTTTATCAGTGATGACATGTACCAAAGGACGCTCATTGCCCGCCCAAAAACCGTTTACACGTGTCGCCGCACCACTGCGCTCGATGTTTTGTAAACCGAGAAAATTTGTATAAAAGTCTAACGTCTCATCGTGCTTATCAACGGCATTGAGGCCAACGTGATTAAATCCAGTAATGTTCATAATATGGGTTCCGTTTCGAGCATCATCAGGTGGTGCTGCATTTTTTATGTCGAGGCAATGAGGATATCATAAGCTCTACGCCTGCGCGGGGTCACGGTCGTAACCTGTAATGGCAAAAACCGATGCCTAAGGGTGGAATACTTCGCGTCATTGCAGCCAATGTCACGGTCAATCAACAGTTCTTGCACGGCCCTTTTGTGATGAACACTACGAAAGAAAATGAGCAGGCACTGAAAGACTTTCAGAACCCGCCGTTTTTGGAAGGATTAACGTCTCACAAAGCACAACATTTCTCTTGATGACAAGAATATCAACCCCGCAAAAATAGTACGGTTACTATTTAGCAAAAATTGTTATGTGAATATTGAATTAGGCGGTTCTTAAGATATTAAGTTGCCAGTGCCAATTATTTGATAGTAATACTTAGGGGGTACAGATAAAATTGCCGGTCGAAATGACAACATTAGCTGGCAAAGACTGAAGTGGGTTTGTATGACCAAAACAATAGAACTATTAGCCCCAGGCGGTGATGTTAATGCGATTAAAGCAGCCATCGTAGCGGGTGCCAATGCCGTATATTGCGGTCTTGACACGTTTAATGCCCGCAACCGTGCAGCCAACCTGTCCTTCGATGACCTAACCGGTGTCGTCAAGCTGGCCCATAAATATGACTGCGAGATATTTTTAACGCTAAATGTAGTGATTTTAGAGCACGAAGTAATGGGCATAATTAAGCTATTGAATAAGCTGGTGAACAGTGGCATCGACGGCATCATTGTCCAAGACCTCGGCCTGTTTAATCTGGTTAAAAAGTATTTTCCGAGCTTGGACATACACGCCTCAACTCAGTTAACAACGCATAATGAAGGGCAAATTCAGTTCCTGTCTAAAGTCGGTGCTTCGCGCGTTAATTTATCACGTGAACTAAACCTAACTGAAATTAAAGCATTAACCAAAGTAGCTCATGATGCAGACGTATTAACCGAAGTATTTGTTCACGGCGCATTGTGCATCGCGTTTTCTGGCCAATGTTATTCAAGTTCGGTCAGCGTAGGCAATTCTGGTAATCGTGGTCGCTGTAGTCAAGCATGCCGTGATGAATATGAACCCACTGCCACGGGTAACAAATTCCCGCTCAACTTAAAAGATAATTCAGCTTATTTTGATTTACCTGAACTGGTAGACGCCGGTGTCGATTCTTTGAAAATAGAAGGGCGAATTAAGGGCGCCCAGTATGTGCATACTGTGGTTGATAGCTGGCGGAAACAAATTAATCAGTTTGTTGAAACCGGCACATTGCTGGATGACAATTCAAACCTTTATAAAGTGTTCAACCGAGATTTCACTAATCTTTTCCTGAAAGGTGATATGAAAAAATCAATGTTTATTGATAACCCCCGCGATCATAGCTTTACGCATGCCAACGAAAAAAGCGACGCCATATCGGTTGTTCAAATTCAGGAAATACAGCATGATCTGGCTCAAGAAAAGGATGAGATAAGCACGCTCGTAGAAGAAAAAATTAAATATCTGAGCATAAACAAACAAAACCTTTCACTAACTTTTTCAGGCAAGCTAGGCGAACCTTTGACAGTAACAGCAATGGTTACTGAAGATAGAATATTTACCGTTAAGTCTGACATAAATTTGACGAAAGCCGGCCACTCCGGCCTTGACAAGGTTGCTATTGGAAAACGTTTCAAATCATTTAGTAACTCTGAGTATCTGGTTGAAAGCTTTAACTATGCCGATCTCGACCCAGACTTGAATATCCCTTTTAGACAGCTAACCTCGTTAAAAAATGAACTGGCATTTCTACTGAATGATTCTGTAGCCATTATTCCGGCCGTTGAAATATCACCCTTAATACACCATGCAAAGGTCGAAGAAAAACCAAAGATGTCACTGCTAATTTCAGCCGTAAAAGACATCTATCTCTGTAATGAAACAGATGCCGATGTTTATTTCAAATTGCCAGAAAGTTTTAAAGTCGGCAACCGACGGCACATCGACCTATTTTTGGACAATCCAAAGCTGATCCCTTGGTTTCCTGCCGTGCTAATTGGCAAAGATTATCTAGAGGCGGTTAAAGTACTTGAAGAAGTTCGACCGAAGCATATCGTGAGCAATAATACCGGCATCGCTTACAAAGCGTTTGAAATGGGTATCGACTGGGTGGCAGGCCCGTTCCTAAATACGACTAACTCGTATGCGCTATTAACACTGAAAGAAGACCTCGATTGCAAGGGCGCCTTTATCTCTAACGAGATTAACAGACCCCAAATCCGTAATATCAAGCGCCCTGAAAACTTCAAATTATTTTATAGTATCTATCACCCCATTTTAATGATGACTAGCCGTCAGTGTTTCTTTCAACAAACAGTCGGCTGCAAAAAACCGAGCATCGAAGACGGCTGTATGCTGAAATGTGAAAAGGCCACCTCTATAACCAATGTAAAAGGCATTTCATTTGCGGTCGATAAACAGAAGGGCGGTTATCCAAGTATTTATAATCATGAACAATTTTTGAATATAGATGCCGTTAATGATCTTTCTCAGTTGTTTGATGAATTTTTTATAGATCTAACTGATATCGGTAGCGGATCGAAAGAAAAGCTGGATAAAATACAATTGATTCATCACTTTGAAAATGTATTAAATGGAGTACAGGAATCGGGCGCTCAATTACATGAGATGGTCACGGTATCGACCAACGCTCAATACAGGCAGGGTTTATAAGAAATCATGCATCTTCAGAATGGTGCCAACATCGCGCTGAAAGTAACAGGACTTTAGTCTTTCCCTAATAAAAACGCTTCACGGCACTCTAACCACAGTGGATATTTGGCCATGGCCTTGGTGTATAGCGGCATTTGTAAATGCCGGTTTAACCAGTCTCGACATTTAGGGTAAGGAGATTGCAAGTACCACTGTCGATCGACTCGTGCGAATTGCCGTACAAATGGCAGCAAAGCATAGTCAACTAAACTGGCTTGATCGCCCATTAGATAGTGACTTATTTCTAGTTTTTTTCTAGCTCCGCAATAAACACCTCACAGCTCTGGCGATCTTTCACTTCTGATTTTTTATGGAATCGCCTCGCCAACTTATAAACTTCCAACTTGGGTTTGAATTGTTTATCATTTTTTCTGATAAGCGCTAACATGGACTCTAAATGAACTGGACTTTCTGCCCGTAATAAATCATGAGGGTCATTTAGCGTTAGCGCCCACAGCATAATATCGATACTCTCATCAATAATAATGGCCTTCTGATGCTGTACTTCGCCACATTCGGCGTGACCAATTATCAATACAGGTACAGTGCCCTTAGGTGATATCGCTAACATTTCTGGTGGCTTATTTTTTGTAACCACTGCGCGAATTAATACTGACTGCTGCGCCAATAGAATCCCTAACCGAGCGCGCATGGCATAGGGACAGTGTTGCAGGGAATACAATATGGGTATATTTGAGTTAAATTTCGACATAGGTGAGCGTACCAAATTACGGAATTTTACGCGAGCACACTCGTACGGGACAACCGGACAGAGGCAAATGATTTCTAGAATTGACTTGAAGGCTAGGCCCAACATGCTCTGCGGAAATTCAGGAGCACAAGCGAGTCACTCCAAAGTTACACCTATTACCGCGGCCAAAATTGCTAGAAAATTCATTGCTTTTCTCCCAATTGGAACATTTAACACCCGGCTCACCGAGCATCATTTTGATAGCGTATTTTTACACACAATGTGACAGCGAAATTTGTCCGGTGCAGCCGTTTGTTATATGGGTATTATTGAAATTTCTACATTTCAGAAGAGTAATACCTTAAACCCTATTAAGATAAGTACTATACCGCCTAATAGCTCAGCCTTACTCTCAAGCCATGTTCCACTTTTCGCTCCGATAAATACGCCAATCCAACTAAAAAATAATGTAGCAGCCCCGATAATTGCACAGGCTAAAAACGGATTTATTTCAATGAGGGTCAGCGTAAAACCAGCCGCCATTGCATCTACACTTGTGGCGATAGCAAGAATAAGCATTATTTTATGCGTAATTTTTACTATATCTTCTTCGATACCTTCGGTAATTGATTCATAAATCATTTTTCCACCAATCAATATCAGAAGAGAAAAAGCTACCCATTGGGCGTATTTCTCAACCCAACCGAGAACACCCTTGCCACCCATATAGCCAATTAAAGGCATTAACCCCTGAAACAAACCAAAATACATACTCGACATAAGAGCCAGTGACTTTGTTTGCTTTACATGTTTTGATCCTAGACCTATAGAGACCGCAAAAGCATCCATACTCAATGCCACCGCTAAAATTATAACGTCAAACACTTAATCAATTCTCTTCTTAAAAAGTCAATGAGATGGATATGTTCATCCATATAATCGGGATAGCCTAGGCGACCCCACTGATTGTAAATATAGCAGCGTAGCTTGCGTCGAATCCAAACTGCCGTCATGGATGGGCTAAGCTAACTCTACAAGACCATGATTCAGCTCGTATGGGGTGCAGGAATGCGGTCATTAGTCCTGGTGATCGGGAAATTATGGGGCCCATTTGTATGGCGTGTAAGCCAACTTTGAGCGACACATCAGTTTGAAATCTATCATATTATATATGATAGATTTCAAACTTAATGTCAGATCAAGCCTGAACCACTACAGTTTAAACCCCTGTCACCGTTGAAATAGATATGTCTTTAATGTTAGTTTCAGACCCCTGTTTCACACAACATCCAATTGCCAGACATAAACAGGACTCCCCAAAATGCGAATGTTCAAGAATATAATGACCGCGCTTATACTGTTCGCTGTCAGCTCGTTCACCACGGCAACTTTAGCTTATTCAAACAGTCGCATTTCGTATATCAGCATGCCGGTTAACACCGAAGACTCTCAATGGGTTTTGGCGGGAAAGT
This sequence comes from uncultured Spongiibacteraceae bacterium, assembly GCA_964401565.1. GTDB lineage: Bacteria > Pseudomonadota > Gammaproteobacteria > Pseudomonadales > Dasaniaceae > Oceanicoccus. The sequence goes on along the minus strand of CAYNZI010000008.1, from coordinate 12,050 downwards.
TAAGCTACCCTCTCGAACAACAAAATGGCGCCGCCGTGCTCATTGTTCATGGTTCGGGCGGCGTTGACACAAGAGGCGCGTATCACGGCGCAGCGTTAAACGAACAAGGTTTTGTCACTCTTGAAGTTGACATGTGGGCCGCTCGTGGCTGGATGGGCAAGCAGTTTGGGCGCCCCAAAGGTGTGCCAGAAACGCTCCCTGATACCTTCGCTGCGTTGAAGTTCCTGAGCACTCTGGATGGCGTTGACCCAGAGCGCATAGGTATTATGGGCTTTTCCTGGGGCGGAGTGGTTTCTATGCTGACGCGAAGTAATACCTATTTGGAGTCCTTCCCGAAGGATGTTTCATTTGCCGCGAATGTCGCATTTTACCCCGTGTGCTGGGCCTATAACAAAGTCCCAGGTTACGAATTAGTCGACGTTGCTAACTCACCGCTGTTGATTCTGACCGGCGAGTCCGATGATTACGACACCGCTACTTCCTGCGTCGAATGGCGGTCAAACCTCAACGTAAATGACCAGAACAACATTGATATTGTGGTCTATCCAAATTCAGCTCACGGCTTCAATACTTCAGCGGCGTCGGCCACCGTATCAGACCCCTTTAGTCATCAAGGTAAAGGCGGCGATGTCATTATGGAAACCAACCAAAACGCGCGTGAATTGTCTAACAAAGCACAGCTTGAATTTTTTCTTCACCACTTGAACCCTCAATAAAAAGGACATACTTCGTGAAAACTCTCTCTATTCTATTACTCATATTATTGAGCACTCCAGTTATAGCGGCCGACATTGAAGTCTTTGGTGTGGAGGAAACTCGTCGCCAAAACCTGCCTTTTTCCGAGGCTGTTGCAGTAGGTGACTTACTATTTCTTTCTGGGCAGATCGGCAGAAAACCCGGCGAGCCAAATCTGGTACCGGGCGGGGTACAAGCTGAAACCCGGCAGGCCATGCAGAACATTATTGTGATTCTGGAGAAATATGGATCGGACGTCACAAAGATTGCCAAATGCACTATTTTCCTGGGAGACATGGCTGAATGGTCATTGATGAATGTGGCATACCTTGAAGCACTGGGCGATCATCGCCCTGCACGAAGTGCGCTGGGGGCTAGTGGTCTGGCCCTAGGGGGAAGCGTTGAGATAGAGTGTATTGCAGCGAGATAAGCGCAAAGCTATTATCCCTTTTGATAACATCAACAAATACTAATAAAAAGAGTGTTTTCATGACCATTAAAATGACGGCAGCAGAGCAACCATTCGATATTTGCTGGGATGCCAATGGCCTCGTTCACGTGTTTGCAGCAAACAAAGCCGATGCCTTTCGGGGCATGGGATACGCCGCGGGTTGCGAACGACTGTGGCAGATTCATTTAAGCACGCTCTTCGCAACAGGCACAGCGGCGAGTGTTATGGGCCCACGATATATTGCTCAGGATCTTTTACACAAAGCCTTCAATGTTCCCGCATACGATATGCCTGACTCTCCCGGCGACTGGGTTGTTGATGCTTATCTTGACGGACTCAATAGCTATGTTCGCGGACTTAAAGAAATCCCAGCGGAGTTTATCCGTGCGGGAACAGTGCCAAGGGAATTCACTCGCCATGATGTTGCGTCCAGACATCGATTTACCGGTTGGTTTCAGCACAAAACATTCATGGAAAAGATTTACATAGGTAAGCTTATGGCGCGCCATGGCGCCTCTTGGTTCAAAAATCATCTTCACAATTTTTCTGCTGCTGATGAACAATCGATTAATGAACTAAAGGACGCCCTGCTATCTATGGACGCAGGCGTCGGGCACCTGTTATTTCCCAACCAACCTATCGTTAGTGGCAGCAATAACTGGGCCGTTCGCGGCCATCTTTCAGCGTCGGGGAAACCCATGCTGGCCACCGACCCCCATCAACCTCACTCAATACCCAACACCTTTTTCTACATTCATTTAAGCACCCCTGACTGGGATACCTTTGGCGCTACGTTCCCTGGCATCCCGTATTTTATGATGGGGTTTAATCGTGACGTGTCCTGGGGTTTAACCACCGGTTTCATCGACACGTTTGATGTTTTCGTAGAAAAAGAAGAGGCTTCACTAAGCCAGCAATTTACCATTGACGTTGCGGGGCAACCTTCCTCTTCATTCGACATCAGCATGTCTAATCGGGGGCCTATACTCGAGTCACTCACCGATGAGCTCGGGCTATCTACACCAATTGCAAGACAATACACGACATCACTTAATTGGGTAATGAAGGACATTCCTACCTCAGCGGGAACACTCGCGCTAATGCCGATGGCCAAAAACAGTGAAGAGTTTGGTGCATCGTTGTTTGAGAATGACGTTTGCCCATTAGCAAATAATATTATTTGTGTTGATCAGGACGACAACCTACGACGGTTTATTGCCACGACAATACAGAAACGTCCAGGACATAAACGCCCCGATCAGGACACACAAGGCGTAACAGGCTCGGTGCCACTCGCCGCTTGGCGTCACGAATACAATTTCGACATTTCCAAAGCCGATGAATTAACGATGGAATGCAACCCCGAGTGTGGGTATAGCCTGACTGCCAACAATGACACCATGAAAGACCGTGGCAGTTTTCCAATCCACAATTTTCCAATAGTCGACTCTCGCGCTGATCGTATTCGAGCGTTACTCGACGAAAAAATATCAGCGCGTCCTCATTCGACGTTTACAACAGCCGATTTTGAATCTATGCAGCATGATATTCTGGACTTGCGCGCACAAGAAACAGTACCGGGGATCATCGCATGCTTAACAGACCCATCAGCATCGGTGCAACGTGCACGACAGTTACTAGAGCGCTGGGACTTTAAGGCCGACGTGAATTCAGAAGCCGCCTGTATTTTTTACCCATTAATGGACAAGCAATGGCCCATGAAATTTATGCACAAGGTACTCGGTGACGATTTACTGCTTTCCCTACCAGCGGTGGCGATAGCATTGAATCGGTTTAATGTGGAAGATTTTTTCCAAGATAATTCACCCTGGTTAGAACACCGGGAAGTTTTAGAACACATTATTTGCGACGAGGTAAAAAAACTGGTTGATAATCTCGACAATGAAATGGGCGATCAATGGTCATGGGGAAAACTGCACCAAATCAGTTTTAAGCATTCCCTCAGCAAATTCAGCGACTGGGCCGACATGCACGCCGGCCCGGATCCTATCGGGGGTAGCGGAACCACGCTATGCATGGCGCTACACACACCGGCAAAAAACGACACTGAAAAGGTGAGGGTTTACCATGGGCCGGCATTTCGGTGGGTTGTAGACCTGGCTGATCCGTTGCATTTTCGATTCGTCATTGCTGGCGGTAACAGCGGTAAACCCGATAGCGATCATTTCGCAGACCAATACAATGACTGGCTGAACAATCGATACTATGATGTATCCTTGGTCAGAGACGAACTGGATATCGAAGAGATTATCCACGTGAATTAAACATACAGTCATTTTTTATGACAGATAACAATAATCAATAAACTCAACATAGAAGGACACAGCAATGAACCGGTTGGAAGGTAAAGTAGCACTGATAACAGGTGGAGCTCGAGGTTTGGGTGAAGCGATGGCCAGAAAATTCCATGAGGAAGGCGCCAAGGTAATCATCAATGACCTGGATCTTGCCGCCGCGCAACAGGCAGCAGAACCGCTGCAAGCACACGCCATTGCCGCCGACGTATCCAATAGCGAACAAGTGAAACTCATGTTCGAAGAGGTGGGGGACTACGCTGGAAAGCTAGACATTCTCGTCAACAATGCCGGCGTCAGCGGCATGGAAAATAACGCGGAAGCCGAAGAGGAAATGAAGGCAAGAATAGAGGCCGTGCAAGCCGGAGAAGTTGTTCACAACGATGCCATTTTTAACATGACCGACGAGCAATGGGATCGAATGATTGACGTGCACATGCGCGGTACTTTTTTGTGCTGTCGCGAAGGTCTGAAACAAATGATTTCTCAGCCGACAGGTTCCATTATTAATATTGCATCGGTCATGGGAACCTTGGGCAAGCCAGGAGGCGTAAGCTACAGTGCGGCAAAATCGGGCATTATGGGATTCACCCGTGCGCTCGCCCACGAAATGTCGACGCGGAATATTCGAGTCAACGCCATCGCACCCGGCTGGATTGAAACAGATATGACGGAACCCTTAAAGATCATGCGCCCGATGTTAGAGTCTCAAATTCCTCTCGGTGCATTCGGAAAACCCGATGACATTGCCTGGTCAGCGGTATATCTGGCGAGTGACGAGGCTAAATATTTAACCGGCCAAGTCATTTCTCCCAATGGCGGTTGGTATATGAGCCAATAGATGCTACTCGGGCAAATGCCCAACCTTCACCCATAGTAGAGTCTCCTCTTCGACACGGGAGCTGTGCTCACTTAAATGAGGGCTTCTTATCCAGCATCCTGCTGGATAAGAACCAAATTCGTCGTGTAGCTCGCCACTAATCACGTAAATTTCCTCTCCGCCACTATGATTGTGCAACGGGATATTTTCTCCAGCGGGCCAGCGTATCAAGGCAACAGATTCTGTTTTATGCTGATGCAGCGATAGAACTTGCAAATTACCCGCTCCCTTAGCAAACGTTTCCCTATAGGTATTAATCACCACGTGCTCAGTATCAGACGCTTGGAATTGATGCAACTTGACCAGCAAAACACAACCCTCCTCACTAAATGGCGCATGCCGAAAGCCCTCTGGATTTCGAAAATAGGTTCCGGCGGGGTAATCTCCGGTCTCATCAGAAAATGTTCCTTCCAGCACCAAAATTTCTTCGCCCAGTGGATGGTCGTGCTGCCTGAAGCTGGCTCCTGGTTCATAGCGAACGATACTGGTCGCGTGTCCTCGTTCAGCGTCCTCCCGCGCCAATGGCTTTCTCCAAACACCGACCATTGGGCTGGCCACCCAGTTTTCACGATTGGTATCAATGACAACTCGCTGCTGGAAATCCATATTAATCATTTCTACAGTACCTTTTTATTGAAAGTCAATAATAGAAATTAGCGCCAGGCAAATACCGGCTGATCATAATCCAACACTCGCGTTGATCGTCCGCTCATCGCCACTTCCCTAAATTGATACAACATCGCAGCGGTTGGCGCATACAACACATCATCCAGGTAATTCATTGACAAGACCTGGCGATCGCTTTCGGCAATCGTTTCCAAAACAGGGGAGTCTTCACGAGACAGTTCGGTAAACGTAAACGGATGAATCGACGCAACCTCATCCGGATTCGGCTTCAGGTGTCGGTCATCAATATCGGCCCAAACCACCACCGGCGTAATGACATAACCGGAACGAG
>CAYNZI010000008.1:0-6611 GCA_964401565.1 uncultured Spongiibacteraceae bacterium | reverse complement strand
CGAGATTAACTTCTTCGTGAAGCTCTCTCAGCGCTGCATCAATCGCCAGTTCGCCGGCATCAATGCGCCCACCCGGCAATGCCCACTGCCCACTGTGCTCTCTCAAGCTCTCTGATCGGCGGGTAACAACGACTGATGTTTCCCCCTGACAATCATAAATCGCCAGCGCAACAGCGGCATGCCGCAATTCACCCAGTGGTTGCCGGCGATCTTCAAAAGACCTGACATTGTCTCTAAGACGGCCTTCAAGTAACGTCGTATAAGAATAGTCGGTGATAGGTTTCATTGATCTGATCCGTTGTCTCTAAGGCACATATTCCATCTCAATATTTGATTGCAGGCTTTCGGTATCGAAATACGTTTCTTTTAGTTTTTCATTAACGAATAGTGGAAGCTGATCCGCATAATGAGAGGATGACTCCTCAAGTGTTGCACTACCAAACTGGTGAACACTTTCTATCGACTGTTTACCCTGACTGTCCCAACTGACAAAAATGAAGAGGCCATCTCCTCCGCTAGCCGTTAGATAACCATCGTCTTCAAGCCCTCTGCCATAGATTGCACGTAAGACATCTGGGCCGCCGTTCACGGCTTCATTAACAGAACCCCGCAGCAATCGATTCGTCGCTCCCCAGGCCACATCAACACGACCGTGTTTTTTCAACAGTATATCAACGCATTTTTCAAACTCGTCTTTTACCGGCGGCGGCGACTGTTCATTTTGTTCGGAAAGCCATTCTTCACTGATAGTGCAAACCCCCAGATTCGCCGCGGTATTTTCGATATTCGTGCCCAAGTCCCACGCCCGCAGCAATTCCAGTGGCTGTTGATAGGGGCTTGCCTCCGGATACTCAACATCAAATAGGTCAGAGAGATACGTTATAGCTCTGGAGTTCGGTGAATAGCTATTGTCGAATTTTATTCTCTTGAAATCATCTTCCGTTATAGGATTCAATTCCGAGAACAGCTCCAACCCTCTGGTTGCTCTATTTGTCATTCTTGTAGGGAAGCCAAATGTCTCGGAATAATCACTACGCTTCGCGTTATCGTCAGGTGCGGTAACATGAAATGGCGATTGATTGGTACTGAGTAAAAACCCACTATCCGGATTCACAACTTGCGGCAACTCTGAAAACGGTAAGTACTCATGCCAAATCAAATCGCTGCGATTGCCTGGCAAATACTCTTTCCAGTTAAAACCTTCTTTACGAATTGGCGATTGTGAATTGTGGAAGAAACCGATATTGCCAGCATCGTCTGCGACAACAAAATTGAAACTGGATATGGCCAATCGATCCATCGCCTTTTGCCAAGACGCAAGACTGGTGGATTTACTCATATCAAACCACTGCTCCACTTGACGTATTTCTCCATGCCCTGCGTAGCGAATGGCATAAACACCATGATCTTGTTTTATCACGGGGCCGTGTTCTGAATAAAAAAGATCTTCAGTAACCGTCCAAAAGAAATTGCCGAATAGCTTCACTCGAATGGATGCCTGCTTCACATCAAAATCCAGCCACTCGTCATCCAATCGATATTGATTCTCGTTGTCTGGGTTTATCTCCAGCACATAGACATCAACCAAATCGGGTTTATTGACTGTTGCCCCCCAGGCCACATGTTCATTAGCGCCTACCGTTATCATCGGCGAACCTGGAAATGCACCGCCCATCACGTGCCAGCCTTCATCGCTCTTCAAATGGGCTTCATACCAGGCAACGGGGCCCGTTAGCGGCTGATGTGAATTAATCAATATCCGTGTACTGCCATCTGCAGACCGCAACGGCGATATAGCAAACGCATTTGAACCGACGGGAAGCGGGGTTTCGTCTACCAATTGCCACGCTGTTTCATTCGAATCCATCGACAGACTATGCTTCCTCTTCTCACCAAACAACTCAGTTATCGGCTTTTGAATACCGTAGAACAATAGGTGTTGTAATGAGAATGAAGCCACAAGGTCCTTCGCCGTTATGGGGTAGGTTTTTTGGTCGACTTTATCAGGATTTTTTGCTGCCCAGTAATTTAGACCGTCGGCAAACCCGGTGAGAATATGTTTGATCTCTTCGGAAAGCACCTCATCATATTGCCTCTCCACCTCCGGCCGAATATCTAACAGGTGAACGAGGTAATCGAGGGGAACTGACTCGTAGCCGTTTGATGCACTTTGCACGCCTCGGTAAAAGCGCATTGAGTCTTCGATAATGGCGTAATGATCTTCGGCTTGAGCCACTGCGAACCCAAAGGCCGTATCACTATCTTTTTTACCTTCTATGTGAGGAACACCCCAAATATCTCGCTTGATGGTAACCTGATAATTTGCTCTTTTTTCAAGGTAGGCCTGAGCATCAAAATTATTTTTATCAATAAAGCCGAGAAAAAAATGGGCTATTGCCATGGCAACCACCAATACCAGCCCTCGTGCAACCCATCGCCTCATTTTTAACATATCGATCTCTATTAGTTAGACGTACTGTGTGCTTACTAAAATGGTATGAAAAGACCGCGTCAGGGGATAGGCGCGGTCTAACCCCTGGCTTGAAAAGAATGACTATTCAGTCACTCTCTCTACCGCTCTCTTGAACGCTGAACGGTTTTTATTTCGCTCAACATAGTCACGCAGCGACTTGTGACTCGATAATAGACCGAGACTTTCAGCCATTGACATCATATAACAAACGCCAAAATCTGCCGCGCTGAACTGATTCCCCAGAATGTAATCGTTGTCGCCCAATTGATTACTGATATGATCCAGATGCAAGCTTACTTCAGCCTTCGAATAACCCTCAAAAACCGGCGCGGGAATACCACTTCTCAACAATAACAATTGTATCAATAGCGCCAGGAACACTGAGCCTTCTGGATAGTGGAGCCACTGGTTATAGGTTCCCCAGGCAATCAGGTCAGATGATGCCGGTGAAAACTTGTGTTCCGGATCATGTTTCTCGAGCAGATAGCTAACAATCGCACCAGACTCCGACAAGATAAGACCGTCATCATCAATAACCGGAGATTTCCCCAAAGGATGAATATCCTTAAGCTCTGGTGGTGCCCGGTTAGTTTCAGGGTTGCGAAAATATTCTTTCACCCCGTATTCGAGTTCCAGCTCTTCCAATAACCAAACAGTAAATATAGATCTGCCGATTCGCAGATGGTGGATTGTTAACATAGCATTCTCCAGAATTCAGGTTGTCTTAATTGCCAAGTAGCAACAGTGGTATACGCGCGCTAATGTCAAAGGGATTGCCGTTTGCGTTAAAAAATCGAATCGGAGAATCAATCTAGTCATCAATAGCCTGATATACCCGGTTCCGCAACTCCCGCCGTATAGGATAAGTAGATGAAGGAATAAGTTGAGTAAAAAACACCACAAAGAGATCTTCTTCCGGATCAATCCAGAAGAAAGTACTGGCTGCACCACCCCAGTGATGTTCGCCAATAGACGTAATGGTGTGAGCCTTAACCGGGTCGATAACGACCGCAAAACCCAAGCCAAAACCAATGCCATCATAATTTGTCTCGCTCCAGACGGGTTGCCCCATTGCAGCCATGTCACAATTATCAGGCAGCTGGTTTTTTCGCATAAACTCAACAGTCTTTCTCGACAGTAAACGCTCACCTTCAAATTCGCCTCGATTCAGTAGCATCTGGCAAAAACGGCCATAGTCCGAAATCGTCGAGGTAAGACCACCGCCACCGGAACATGCGTTGGTCGGTAAAAGATAAGGGCTACCTTCCACGCCCTCTTCCAGTTTATAACCGCCTTGTTTTTTTTCAAATACAGCCTGGCTCTTGCCAACATTGCTCATGTCACCTCCAGACATCGGGGCATATAATGCGGCAAAACGATCGTGGTTTTTTTCTTCTACATGGAAACCCGTATCATCCATGCCCAGAGGTTCTAGAATACGCTGTTGGAAAAAACTGTCTAACGACATACCCGACCATACTTCCACCAGACGGCCAAGCACGTCGGTAGAAACACTGTAATTCCATTCACTTCCAGGCTGACACATCAGCGGGATAGTCGCTAAGCGTTTAACCCACTCTTCAAGGCTGCTAACATCGGACGGGAAGTGTATTTTATTTTTTCGATATTTTCGATCAACAACATTACTGCCCATAAAACCGTAGGTAAGCCCAGAGGTGTGGGTCATCAAGTGCTGAATAGTCATCGGGGTTTTCGTCGGTTCCGTCGAATCGATACTCGAATCACCACCGATCCATACAGGTGTATCCGCGAATTCAGGTAAGTGCATAGCTATCGGGTCATCCAGTTGAAAACAACCTTCCTCGAACAGCATCATTGCCGCCACCGTCGTTATAGGTTTAGTCATCGAATAAATTCGAACAATGGTATCTTCGACAAAGGGCTTACCGGTAGATACTTCAGATTGGCCTGCCGCATTAAAGTAGGCAACCTTGCCACGGCGCGATAACAGAACGCTCGCGCCGGCTACTCTTTCACTAGTGACTTGTTCTTCTAGCCAATCTGTAATGCGCTGCAAACGGGATGAAGAAAGTCCGACTGATTCTGGTGATACTATTTCCATCGTCAAAGCTCCGATTCTATAGGGTTAAATTTAACCGAATGGGTGAATATTCTATAAATACTAAACTGCAAATCCTACGACTCGCTGGATCAACCAATATGCCGCAATGCAACCGACACCGTAGCCTACGCCGCGCTGTGACCACTGTTTAAAATCAATTTTGGTGCCGGTCATTTTCTGGGCTACTGTGATTAACGCGATGACCACTATAGCAAACGCTGCCTGTCCGATCTCAACGCCAACGTTAAAAAATAACAACCCGCTTACAACTTCTGTTTGCGGTAAACCTATTTCACTAAGCGCCGCTGCAAAGCCGAGGCCGTGGAGTAATCCGAAAGAGCTGGATACGGTGACAGGTCTTCTCCACGTCAAACTATTATGTCGCCCTTTGGCGACCTCAGTGGCAAGAAAAACCACGCTAAGCGCGATCACCGCTTCGATCGGAGGCACGGGAAGCTTGATAAGTTCCAGCGCTGATAAAACCAAGGTCACGGAGTGGGCTAGCGTAAAACCGGTGATAGTCACCAGTATTCTTTTCCATGTGCCGGCAATCCATATCAGGCACAAAAGAAACAATAAATGATCGTAACCAATCCAGATATGCTCCATCCCAAGCCACGTATACTGTTTGGCGACACTGCTAATGTCTTCTTCCCGGGGCATCTGCCACTGGGTGTCTCCCGATGCCAGCGCAATGGTATAAGACTCTCCCGAAAGGAAGATTACTTTGACTATGGAGGGGTTAGGAACAATAAAAAGTGGATACTGAAGAACAAGGGATTGGCCGCCAATACTTTGCCGACACTGCCAGGTGTCAGCCGCAGCGACGGGCACGCCCGCTCTCAATCTAACCGAGTCGGTCGGCGCTAACTGTTGACAGTGATCAGGAAACACCAGAGAAGGCCGGTTTGATTCAGACACCTTGGGTGGTTTTTTGATGCGTACACCGTACTGGTCATTTGCGACCTGTTCCACTTCAATGTAAAGAGGACGAAGATCGTCTGCAAAAACAGTCGCGGGGAATAAAAACAGACTGCCGGTAAACGCCGCCCAAAAGCACAACAATGCTGCACGCGATATAGCCCTCGGTCGATTTACCATCGTGATATTAGATCGCTCAAACTTCAGCCCGTGATAAGTGATTCATTTCGGATAAACGGTTAGCAACAGGTGCGCTGAATGAATGCACACTGTCAAAGCGCATTGCACACTCTCTTTCGCGGCCAGCCCCTCACTCGGCAACACTTTTCACTAACTCCGTTAAAAGCGATGGCGTAACACGCATATCTCTGCCACCGTGAACAAAGGTTTGCTCAATATTGAAATTGGCCAATATACTCTTTAAGCGCTGGTTTTTAAATCGCATAAACTGCCATTCATAGAGGGGATACAGTTTCACTACCCCGCCCGGCCTTAATACGCGTAGAAACTCTCCCAAGATATCGGCGAGGGCTTCTTCTTCTTCAACCCAGACAAATAAAAGATAGCTGCATAATACTTCGTCGACAGACTCGTCGTCGAACGGAAGGTTTTCTGCACGAATCGATAAAGCTCTCTCTAAGCCTGGCGCCTTGGCGTTAAAAACACCAGCCCCCCCTGTGGCTATTGCCATGGCTCGCTCTCTGGGCCCAAATTTAATATCGTTTGAAATAACCGGATCAACGCCGTAAAACTCAATACCTGCATCGTGACAGGCTCGGAACATGGAATCCTCTGCAAACGGTGTATAGCCACAACCAATATCGACAATACGCTTGCCTTCAAGGCTCGCTAGAACCGCTGCCTTTGACTGATTTTTGTAAAACACCTTGCGATAATAGCTGAACGATCGAGCCGTGTGCATCATCGACACGCCGTATCGCTGAGCCGATTTAACGTAGCTATGCATCATCGCAAAGGAGATATTAGCGATCGGAGCACCAAGATTGAATCCTTTAAACTGTCCCTTTCTCATCGCTAGCGTCCTTCAATTAGTGTAACTATTGATACGTTATTACCTTATCAACAACGCCGTCAAGCAACCCTCCAGAAAAAACCAGCGGGTAAACGGCCACC
>CAYNZI010000007.1:2543-18252 GCA_964401565.1 uncultured Spongiibacteraceae bacterium | reverse complement strand
TTTTTTGTTCTACTGGGAACAGGCCTGTGACCAGAAAACTGCAGCCCACCAGTATCAACACCACGAAAGTAATGGAGAGTAAATTGATCACAGCAAAAAACAGATTGAGCCCCCGGTGTTGATAGCGGTGGTAAATCCACTGCGGAATGGTTAGGGAGTCATTGATTTCGCCAAGTCTTAAAAACCCCCGAGTCAATACCAAAAAGGCTGTGATCATGCCCAGGGATGCTGCCAGCCCGTAGTGTAGAAACGCGGATAAACCGTGCACATAAACAAAGCCCGGGTTGATCACAAAGGTGGCTGTCGAGGCAATGGACGCGGCCAGGGTAATGCCAATCAGATAGGGACTCATATCTTTATTGCCTATGGAGAAGCCCTGCAGGTCGTGAGTACGGCGCATGCCAATCCATGAGAGCCAGAACACAATGACTACATAGAGAAGTGTTAGTGAGTACTTAAAGATTTCTGGTGTCATAGTTATTCTTTGCCAAAATAGGGTAACATTTAAAAATCGAAAACCCCTCAACGCTTATTGAGGACAGGGAATACTGTATTCAACATCTGTTGAATTTGCAAGTGGAAGGCGATTGCTATCCCACTTTTGGTGTTGGCAGGGCAGGCAATCAGTAAGGAAAAACATGAAAAAACCCAGTGCGAGTGGCATCAGCAAGCGTGAGCGAATACTTGATGTGGCGGAAGAATTATTTTCCGGCCACGGTTATGATGGTGTGACTATTCGGCAGATTGCCAGTGGTGCCGGAGTTGATGTGGCGTTGGCCAATTACCATTTCGGAAAAAAACTGGAGCTGTTTAAGGCCGTATTTGAGCGTCGTGCGGATTTGCTGAATAGTTCACGGCTTGAGGCATTGCGGGCCAGTCAACAACGGGCGAGTAAAAAAGGACCGACAGTGGAGCAAATTATCGAGGCTTTTCTGCGGCCGCTGGAGTTGGCCCAAGAGACGGGGGACCCTGGTTGGCGCCATTATTTGGCGTTGATTGCCTATGTTAATAACTCGCCGATTTGGGGTGAGCAACTGATGTCGACTATGTTTGATGAACTAGTACAGGAGTTTATCGACGCCTTGCGTGTTGCTTTACCTAAGGCCACTGATGAGCAGCTGTACTGGTGTTATCACAACGTGTCGGGGTCTTTATCGCTCACTCTTGCCCAGACTGGGCGTATTGATAGGCTATCAAAGAAAAAATGCCTGTCGTCAGATTTTCAGGCCGCCTATGATCATATGATCCCTTTTGTCGCGGCGGGGTTTCGAAAAGTATGCAGTGGTTAATATAGTGAAATCATAATGCGTTTATCCACACCAATATTGAAAAATCGACATGGATGTAGGCAGTTATGTCAAACGCCATGGACTACCTATTGTTCATGTCAGAGTGTCAAAGTTTTCAAGCAAGTGGTTCAATGTAATTTTAATGCAGTCAGAGGCTAGGATATGAGGTGGATAAAAAGAATAAGTTTGGCGCTGGTCGTGATAATTGTAGGGTTCGGTGGCTATTTGTTGATGGCGGTCAGATCGATTGAGGTTGAAACGCTATCGGAGGACTTGCATGTATTGTTTGGTATGGGTGGCAATGTTGCTGTTTTGGACACTCAAGACGGCACCGTTATTGTCGATACCATGACCTTCCAATTGCAAGGCGATCGAATAAAGCAGATTGCTACGGAGTTAACGGGTAAGCCAGTCATTGCTATTATTAATAGCCACTATCATCTCGACCATACCCATGGTAACCCGGCCTTTGATCCCGGTGTGAGGGTGGTTTCAACAGAGAGAACGCTGCACCACTTGAAACAGACAGATAGTGAGTTTTTTGCAAACGCGCCACACACCCTGCCGAATGAAACTTTCTCTGGCGTTCATCGACTGGATTTTGGTGACAAGCACTTGCAGCTCGTCTCTCCCGGTCGTGGTCATACCGATGGTGATCTCGTTGTTATATTTGAAGAAGAGCGTGTTATTCATATGGGCGATCTACTATTTAATGGCCACTACCCCAATATTGATCTTGAAGCGGGTGGTTCGGTCAAAGCATGGCCGGCAACATTAGACCGCGTGTTGGCGTTGGATTTTGATCGTGTCATCCCTGGTCACGGGGCAGTGACCGATAGAGCAGGTATTGAGCAGTTTCAGCGCTTTATGGTGCAGCTTGCACAGATTGGTCAAGATTCGATAGACAAGGCGTTGGGGCTTGAGGAAACGCTCAATACAACAGTATTAACAGAGGATGAGACTTACAAAGAAATTAAAATGGTGGTTCCGATAGGGCTGAATCGTCCATTTGTAATTACTAGAGCCTGGGAAGAAGCTAACGGTAAAGTCACGCCTAGGCCTTAGTGGACGCTTACACATTGCCATTGTATTTGAGCGCCTCTGATAAAGTCTCTGATGGATGCTGCGGACGGTAAAAGTCCATTGATTGATGGCTTTGTTGCGGCGAAATGCTTAAATCAGCAAGGGGTGTCATTTTTAAACCGCGCGGATTTTAGTCGCCAGTGCGACTAAAATCCGCGCCTGTCAACATTTGGAATCAGGGGTTTTATCTGTAACGCGGTGATCGTGTCAGAACAGAAGCTTCGTTTCTTGGGCATCTGGAAAATACGATCGATCGGTCCGAATAGCCGTCGCTTATCTTGGCGGGCTGATAACAGCCAGTTCAATATTGACTGAAACCGTGATCGGGTTTATGTTGTGTCCCTTAAATACAGGCTTAAACCCCTTGCGCTCAAAAAACAAACAATAAGGCAGTTGCCAATTGAAATCTTGCCTTGAATTTTAGCGTCTTATAATCTGTGTTACAGGTCTAGATACCCTCTTGTGATTGCTTGTCAGACCGAATTAACACGTCTAATAATTGACTGTATTACTGGAAAAATTTTCTATGCCCAGCCCTGATCAAGAGAACTATGAAATAGACAATTCTATCGACGACCTGATTGGCGTAATGAGTGCTCCTGGCGCCGATTACGCGATGACATTAAAAGAAATTGATGGCGTCGCCTACAAAGTATTTGAAAATCGCCAGCCGAACCTAAGAGGAACTTATGCTATCGGTGAAATGCACGGCGATGCCGATTTTCTAGTTTACGAAGGTGAGCGCTGGAGCTTTACCGAGGGTATGCAGGAAGCTTGGAATTTTGCCGATGTGCTGGCTAACAAATTTGGTGTCAAGAAAGGCGACAGAGTTGCGCTAGTGATGCGTAATTACCCCGAGTGGTGCATGAGCTATATTGCTGTAACATCGATGGGAGCGGTTATCGTACCCATGAATGGTTGGTGGACAACGGAGGAGCTGGATTACGCCTTGAGGGATTGTGATGCCAAAGTTGTTATTGCAGATAGAGAGCGAGTCGAGCGTTTAACACCGTTAATTGATGATGTCGGTTTTGAGGTCATTGCAGTTAGGTGTACTGGAGATCAACCCCAAGGCGTGCAACATTACACCGAAGTGATGGATGGCGTGGTTGATCAGGCGGTGCCAGACGTAGAGATCGATGAGCTTGATGATGCAATGATCTTATATACGTCGGGCACGACAGGGCATCCCAAGGGCGCTGTATCGACTCATCTAGCCGTCGGCACTGTCGTTCAGGCGTGGACTGTCCTCACCATAGCAACAGTAATGACGCAAATGCAAAAAGACGCGGCGGAAGGAAAAGAGCCTAATCCTGATGCGCCACAACCAGCGGCACTTGTTTCGGTGCCATTATTTCACGTGACAGGTTGCAACGCGGTTTTCTTAATATCGATTGTTGTCGGTCGCAAGTTGGTATTGATGCATAAGTGGGACCCAACTCGTGCTTTGGAATTGGTTCAAGAAGAAAAAATCTCTAGTTTTACTGGTGTGCCAACAATGTCCTGGGAAATGGTCACTCATCCCGACGTTGAAAAATACGATTTATCGACATTGACAGGTTTAGGTGCGGGCGGCGCTGCACGGCCTCCGGAGCAAGTTCGGATAATGGCCAAAAAATTCCCTGGAGCTTTGCCCAGCAGTGGATATGGATTGACTGAAACGAATGCGATGGGCGCTATTAACGCGGGCACTAACTATTTAGCTAAGCCTGGAAGCACCGGGCGTCCAACCGCCCCTGCCGTTGAAATGAAAATCGTCGATGAAGCGGGCAATGAAATGCATCAGGGAGATCGGGGGGAAATATTGATCAAAAGTGCGACCAATATTCGCGGTTATTGGAATCAGCCTGAAAAAACGGCAGAAGATTTTGTAAACGGTTGGTTCCATACTGGCGATGTTGGCTTGATGGATGAAGACGGATTTTTGTGGATCGTTGATCGGATTAAAGAAATTGTTATCCGCGGTGGCGAGAATATTTCAGTGACCGAGGTCGAGCATATTATCCATCAGCACCCGAACGTGATGGAAGTGGCGTGTTATGGTGTTCCTGATGAGCGATTGGGTGAGGCCCTGGCTGCCAGTATTATGGTTGTTCCCGGAACCAGTGTGACGGAAGAAGATATCAAAGCACATGTTCGCGAACATTTGGCGGTGTTTAAAATCCCCGCTTATGTGGTTATCCAGAGCGACCAATTACAGCGTGGCGCAACCGATAAAATTTTCAAGCGGGGCATTAGAGAAATCACTATAGAGAAGTTAGGTCTTTAAAACGCTAGTTGTGTTGTTAGTCCGTGCTTTACAGTGTGACAACACTATTCTCTGTGAATCGTATGCGCTCAAGTTGTATGCGCTCGATATAACGCTAATGTCAGTCTATTGGCTCAATGCGTTAGTGTATGTCGCCAGATCGAAGTAATCTCGCCATTCGACAATTTTCCCATCCTTCATCTCAAAAATCCCAAAGCAAGGTAGGCTGATTTCTTTGCCATTGACGATGGTTCGGTCTATTCGTTCGACCATAACTATATCGTTCTTGGCGATTAGATTGATAATTTCCCAATCGGTTTTCGACCAATTGCTAATAAAGGCGGCGATGAATTTTTTCAGATTTTCGTGACCCTTAACCGGTTGCGTTGGCATGTTGTAATAAGTGCCATCTTCGGTGAAATAGCTAACCAATCTGTCGGCGTCCAGTTCGGACCAGCTACCTACAAATTCCCTGATTATCTGTTCGTTGTTATCGGCGGTCATCGGTTTCTCTTCTTCGTTGGCGGTGGTTATTGTGGAGGAAAAAGAGGAAAGTAGGACGAAAATAGCTAAAACACTTTTGATGGTTAAGGTCTTCATGGTAGTGCCTCTTTCCGGTTTCGATAGGTGTGGTGTTTGTGTACTAATCGAGGTCGACAATATCGACGTTATAGGTATCAATGATCGAGCGGTTTATTTTCTCAAGTTCAGATCGTATTGTATCCTGAATGGCATCTCGTTGGACTTGCAGTCGTATGTCATCCAGCGGTGGAAGAAAGCTATCTGTTAGTTTTGTGACCAGTACGAGGTGCGACCCATAAGGAGACAAGAATGGCCCTTGCCATTGCTTGTCGTCAGCAGCCACGGAAAAAACTTGTTGCTGAAAATCCCGACTGAAATGGCTGGTGATAATGGCTGCATTTTTTGCGACATAGTTACGGTGGTATAAAAAGCGATCGCCGTGGGGTAGTGCCTGGTGGAATGATACTTTGTTGTCGTTGAATTCTTTAAGTTTGAGCTGTGCTGCGTGTAAATGTTTGCCTTGATGCTTATCTGCACTGAAAAAAACATGAGTAAATGTAATTTTTTGGGCAACCAAATAGCGCTGTTGATTGTCGGCTAGATAACGGAGTAGGTCATCGTCGGTTATATCTATACTGGCGGCGATAAACCCCTCGTTAATAAATTCCAGTTGTCGTATTAAACGCTGCCTTATCGTGTAATCACTCTTTTCCAATTTCAACGCTTTTGCTTCGCGATAGAGTGCTTCTTCTCGGACATACTGCTCTATCAGCTGATTTCGTTTCTCCGGGGGCAGTGCGTTGAAAAGATCGTGAGCCTTGTCAGACTCATAGACTTTAGTTCTGTGTTGCATGAAAGTGATCAGATTATCGCGATTGACGATAATTCGTTTGCCGTCATCTTCATTGCCGTCGGGTGACATCCAGGTGAATATAGCGAAGAGACACAGTCCTGCTAGTAAAAAATGCAGTAGAGGTTCTTTGAAAAACTGTTTAGACAAACCGAGTTCCCTTTGTTTATTGTGTGTGGCATGTTGTAAAGAATGCCGTGGCAGTGTTGGTAGAGCCTGTCATGAAGAGCCTAAGAGTACTTCTTTTAGTGGTTTTTTGAAATAGAAACTGTCGATAATCCCTGCGCTGGCCGCTGATTCTGTATCTTTAGGGGTGGCGATCTGAGGATGTTCTGGAGATGGTGCGCACAAACATTTTGATTGGCATTGCACTGAAGTTTCCGGTTAGACTTCTTCCCTAATTTTTTAAACAAATTATGACTAAATATAGCGATTAAGTATGCAGCTTATCGATAAAGTCGCCATTGTCACTGGTGCAGCTCGCGGATTGGGTCGTGCTTACGCAGAGGCTATAGCGGCTAAATGTCATACCTCCCCAGTCGGATTAATTCAGCCATACGTTGATTTACAGTGGCTGTCTGTTGATTAGAGTTTATTGGAATAATACAAGATGAGTAGTAGTAACGATCTTAAAATAACACTTTCAGAATTGATGACGGTTACCGCCACAGACGATCCAATGGTATTTGACGGAGCGACTGAAGCCTACGCTCATCTCGGTATTTATGGCGGTCATTTCTTGGGGCAGGCGCTGGCAGCAGCGTTTGAAACAGTTGAGGAACCCAAGCTGGCTCATTCTTTTCACGCTTATTTCCTTAGGCCCGGAGATCCCGACGCAAGGCTTAGCTACCATGTGGTCTCCCTTCGAGATAGTCGTGGTGGTGCAACTCGGTCGATCTCAGTGCGTCAGCACGGAAAAGATGTTTTCCATATGATTGCTTCTTTTAAACTTCGGGAGCTTGGCGATGAGCATCAAAGTGAAGCGCCCCTTGTCAGTAGCGCTGAGGCTGTCATCGCTGCGCGTGAGGCTCGCGGTGATAGCGTATTTCAATTTCCGATGGTTGTTGGGGGGCGAGCAGAAGTTGAGTTGGCTTCTTCAACATTCAGGGACTTTGACCCAGCACAGAAGCCTTCCCTGAAAACATGGATGCGCATACCCCCGGGTGAAACATTAACAGAGCGGGGGCGACAAATTGTGTTGGCTTTTTTATCGGACGGCACACTGATGTTCAATTCCGCCTTACCTCATGGTATTCCTTTTGAAACGCATCGTTTGACGAGTCTTGATCAAAGCGTGTGGTTTCATCGAGACACGGACCCTTCCATGTGGATGCTCTTCGATCAACGTAGTACCGCAGCGGCTGATGGAAGAGGAATGAATGAAGGCGAGTTTTATGACGCTGACGGTAAAATCGTAATGACCTGCGCTCAGGAGTCGATGCTGCGGCGATTAGTCTGATGACAGAGAAAAGGCGTCACTGGTGACGCCTTCCGGGTATCAGTTTGGCAGCTTAGCGGTTTTTGAAAGTTAAGGTTTACGAAACTTCACGGTGAATCGATCGGTGTTGCCCGTGACTGTTTTTCGGCCGACCTCGTATCTCAATTCGTCATCAAGACGATAGTGTAATGTCGAGTAGTCATCTAGGATAAAACCTGCAGCTTGAATTTCTTTGATAGCAAGAACAGGGTCTATACGTCTTTTGTTTTCATCATTGGTTGCTTGCATATGGCGACGAGTATGGTCCACCACCGCATAGATACCCCCAGGCTTCAACGCATTAAACGCCGCTTGGTTAATGGTATTGCGAGTGTCTTTGGAGAAATTGTGGTAGTTGCGAAAGGTAAAAACAATATCCAGGTCGTTGACACCAAAATCAAGACTCGTTTCCGTTAGGCTATAGAATGGATCTCCCGGTGCTTTAGTCACGTTGGCTTTGACATCGAGTATTTCCATATGACTAAATTCGGCTTGTTCGGACAATGCGGCCAAACCAGTGGTGCCCATTGCTTCATAGAGTTTGCCATTCTCGTTCATAACCGGTGCTAGTATCTTGGTATACCAGCCACCGCCGGGAAATAGCTCCAATACTTTCATGTCGTCTTGTAGTCCGAAAAATGACAAAGTTTCAACGGGCTTTCGATTCTTGTCTCGGCGGGTTTCCTTCGCTGTTCGTAAGTCTGAGGCCATTGCTGACTTTATTTTTTCTTTGATATCTGCAGAAGCGGCCAATGTGGTTTGACTAAAGCCGAGAGCGATAACACAAATGAGTAGAATTTTCATGATTGTAGTCCTTAATGAATGTCATACAGGGAAGGAACGATAATGCCGTTTTCGGTACCGGCGTTGTTAACACGCTGCAACAACACAGATTAACGTGATGTGGGTACTCTGGGAAGGAAGGAGGGGAAATAATTGGTTGTCATCTCGATTTCATCGGTACCGGTGGAGGTTCTGAAGAGATTATGTGGGATTTGACGATTGAACAAATGGGTTTGTAGCTGGAGCTAAAGGCTTTAGATTGACGGGTTTTTGAAGCGTGGGCGAGAGGCGGATGTGATAGTGAATGTCCGGCCGCTATTAAGCCGGACATTCACTGCAATGCGCTGAGCGCAGAATCTATTTCCGATAGACAAATGCTGGATCGTTTAACGGAACCTTGGGAAGTTCTTCTCGTTCCAGCCAGTAATCTTGAGTGTGTTGCCACTCGGGTTTTGCCCCGCGTTTTGGCATCAAATGCATGGATCGCATCAAGTAACCAGGGTTGAAATTTTCAGGGTCTATCCACGGTAGCAGAGGCATGTCCTTGTCTTCTTCCGGCACAGTTGGAGTGACTGACTTGATGTCGTTTTCTTGCATGTATTTCAATAGACGGCAGACGAAGTCCCCAAGAATATCGACTCGTAATGTCCAGCTGGCACGGAAATAACCAAATACCCACAACATATTTGGCACACCGCTAAACATCATACCTCGATAAGTTACCGTTTCAGCAAAGTCCAAAGCCTTGTCATCGATTGAAAACTCAATGCCACCCAGAACACTGAGGTTGAAACCGGTCGCGGTCATAATGATATCGGCTTCCAACTCTTCACCAGACTTGGTGAGGATACCTTTCTCTGTGAATGTCTCGATTTCATCGGTCACCATAGAGGCTTTGCCAGATGCGATGCCCTTGAAAATATCACCGTCGGGAACGAAAGCAATACGTTGGCGCCAGGGACGGTAATTGGGGGTGAAGTGTTTCATGTCGTAGTCTTCGCCCAGAAACGCCTGCACGCCTTCAAGTAACTCCTTGGTCACTGCCTCTGGGTGCTCGGCGGCCATTTTGGTGAATTCTTTTTGGTCGTGCAAAATTTGCCGGCGGGCGATTTCATGAATCCATGTTTCGTCGACGTCGAGAGTTCTTAGCTGATCCGCCAATTCATTTTGGTTGGCGCCTGGAATGAAATAAGTAGGAGACCGTTGCAGTATGGTGACATGCTCACAATCGCCCGCAATGTTAGGTGCGAGTGTGGCGGCAGTAGCGCCGGAACCAATCACGATGACTTTTTTGCCGGTATAGTCCAGATCTTCGGGCCAGGTCTGAGGATGCACAATTTCACCCTTAAAGCGGTCCATGCCAGGCCATTCAGGTGTATAACCTTTAGCGTGTTCATAATAGCCCTGACACATCCAGAGAAAGTTAGCCGTAAAGATTACGGCTTCGCCAGTGTCTTTGCGGACGCCTGTCAGTGTCCAGAGTTGGTCTTCGTTGGACCAATTGGCCGTGTCAATGTGATGATTGTAGCGGATGTGTTGATCCAGCTGAGATTCGTCGATGACCTCGCCCATATAATTCAGAATTTCTTCAGCGGTAGCGATAGGGGCGCCGGTCCAGGGTTTAAAGCGATAGCCAAACGTATAGAGGTCGCTATCAGAGCGAATACCCGGGTATTTGTGCGTTAACCAAGTGCCGCCAAAGCTTTCCAGGTCATCGACGATACAGAAACTTTTATCCGGGCTTTGGTCTATTAAATGACGACCAGCGCCAATGCCTGAAATACCAGCGCCTATGATAAGCACATCAAAGTGCTCTTTCGCTGATGAGGAAGTTGCAAGTGAAGTTGCTGAAGTCATAAAGTTAAACCCTGTCTGGTCGAAGTGGAGGCGCCATCATACACATATCTTAGCAAAACCCGAAAATAGTAAGATTAAACTTTGGTCAAATTGTCACCGTACGACAATGATCTATATCAATCCTGGGCGAGAGGGGTGCCTGTGAAGTGTTATGGTCAGGTTTTTTGTACTTAAAGTGTGTGTCCGGAAAAATAAATTGACTTTTTATTTAATGGGTATAACCTTGGAAAACTATTTTGAGCAGGGGAACCCATGAGCACTTGTATACTCACTTATTTAATCACTGGCAACGGCGGCTGTATTCGGCCATCTGTTCTGTTGTGCTGTGGTGTTGAGTCGACACTCATGACAAGTTAAAGTCTCTCATAACGTTGGGAGGCAGTAAGCCTTCTAACCCCCTCGGTACTCGCTTAGTATTACAAGGAACCCGGAAGGCAAATTGGCTACCGGGTTTTTTTATGCCTGTAAAAAACAATACGAATGTCAGGGGTGGAAGAGTGACATGGGCGCCATGATGCGATTCAAAAGATAGCGGTATTCAGTAACCACTAATGTAGAAAGAGAACGAAAGGTAATAATAATGAAAACAAGTACCTTAAGAGACTTAATTGCCATAGCGCTGCCTATGGTGGTTTCTCAGGGCGCATTTGCGGTCATGATATTTACTGACCGATTTTTTATGTCGATGATCAGTCCTACACATATGTCAGCTTCTCTGGGTGGTGGCGTCGCGTTCCATTTTTGTCTGTCCCTGTTTCTAGGGCTGTTGTCCTATGCAAATGCATTGGTGGCTCAATATTATGGGCGAAAGCAATTCGAAAAATGTTCGAGCGTATTAACACAGGGAATTCTATTGAGCCTGTTGTCGCTACCATTATTAGTGGTGATAACAATTTTGACCGGTGGCATGTTTACCGCGATGGGGCATGATCCTGAGCAGGCGACGTTGGAAAAAATGTACTACAACGTGTTGATGTGGGGTTCATTTTTTGTGTTGATCAAGACTTGCTTAGGTTGTTTTTTTTCGGGTATTGGCCAAACGAAAAAAGTGATGATTGCCGATATGGTTGGAGTGGCGCTGAACGTGCCGTTGTCCTATGCGATGATTTTCGGCAAGGTGGGGTTTCCTGAAATGGGTATCGTTGGTGCTGGGATTGGGACTATCGTTAGTAATGTTGTCTCGCTGGCGATTTTCATCGCTTTTTACAGTCATCATTCTGTAAGAATCCGATTTAAGTTGGCACAATCTTTTCGTTTCGATCGCGGCATTATTAAGCGTTATGTACGCTTAGGCCTTCCCTCGGGCATGGAAATGTTTCTCAATGTGGCCGCGTTTAATCTATTCCTGTTGATGTTCCAGTCTTACGGTATCGCCGAGGGGGCTTCGGCCGCTATTGTTTTTAACTGGGACATATTGTCGTTTGTGCCAATGATGGGTATCAATATTGGTATTGTTAGTTTGATTGGCCGCTATGTTGGCGCCGGAAATATGGAAAAAACCAACGAAGTGATTGCCTCCGGATTTCTGCTTGCTATCGGTTATTCGGCATTGCTCGCTACCGTTTTTGTCGTCTTTCGCCAGCCACTGGTTGAGCTATTTATCGCTGAGGGTGCTGAATACGATGAAATTCGTGAATTGTCCAGCTTCATGATGTTAGGGCTGGCGAGTTATGTGATGGCTGATGCGACTATTCTGGTGGTTGGTGGTGTGCTGCGGGGTGCTGGAGATACCCGTTGGCTGATGATCGCTTCGGTTATTCTGCACTGGTTGATGTTGTTGGCGCAGTACGTGGTGATCAAGGTGTTGAAATACGGCCCGAAGGCTTCGTGGATGATATTTACAGCGATGATTTTGTCGATAGCCGCGGTTTATCTGGTGCGACTATTTAGTCAGAAATGGCGTGACCCGGAAGTGCTTAGACAAGTGATGGCCGAACACTGATTCCGGGCAGTAATGTTTAGGGGATGGTCACAATGACTTTGCCAATGGCTTTTCGTTGGCAAACCATATTGATGGCGTCGTGGACTTGGTCGAGAGGAAATGTTGCACCGATATATGGTTTTATTTTCCCTGTTGATGCCATGCGATCTACCCAGGCAATGTTTTCGATACCGCGTCCAGGGAAGCGTCTTCCGTATTCTCCTGCCCGTACACCCATTACCGAAAAGCCCTTAATTAGGGCATAGTTGGTAGCAATTTTCACATGCTCCCCAGAGGTAAATCCCATCACCAGTAATCGTCCATCGAAGGCGATACAGCGGCAAGACTCATTAAATACATCGCCGCCAACCGGGTCATAGATAACATCAGCACCGTGGCCATTGGTCAGGCTTTTTACGTCGTCGCGAAATCCTTTGGTCACATCCAGTACATGATCTACACCGCGTGCTTTTAATACCTCGCGTTTTTCCTCGCTCGACGCGGTGGCGATGACGGTTGCACCAAACATCTTTCCCAAGTCACAGGCTGCCAAGCCGATGCCTCCTGCTGCGCCGTGAACGAGCAAGGTTTCTCCGGGTTGCAGTTGTGCCCGCCTGTAGAGCGCAACGTAGGCGGTTATATAGGCCGACATATAGGCAGCGCCCTCATTAAAACTCAGACAGTCAGGTTTTATGCGGACATTACGTGCCGCCACAATGGCTTCTTCCGCATACGCACCAAACCCTAAACCGGCAATAACCGCATCACCGATTTTTACACTATTCACGCCTTTGCCGACGGCGATAACTTCACCTGAGCCTTCCACTCCGGGTGTAAATGGCAGTGGCGGTTTTAACTGATATAAACCCTGTGCCATGAGGTAGTCTTGAAAACACACCGCTGCCGCGCGCATCCTTATCTTAACCATTCCCGATTCGGGGTTGGGCAATTCGATATTTTCAAAATGCAGTTTGCTTAAATCGGCAGAGAGTTCACTGCATATGAGCGCTTTCATTTATCGAGAATCCTCGGAGTTGTCTTCGCTGTAATTCGATGGTTAACCACCCATCATAATATGAATTAAATAGTCTTGTCATTGGCAATCACAGGTTCAGCGATTATGGGAGTGCATCGTGAAACGGTTTAGGCCTATGAAGGGTGACATGGATCCCGGTTATGGATCTACGTCCAAGACGTTCGTGGAGTGTGCGGTATACCGGTTTCATCAACAGTAAACCTAGCGCTGTGATCGTTGCTCTGATAGCCTGCCCCTTCGATTGAAAATAGACAATAAATGATAAAGGAGGGCTTATGGCCGTTGACAAATTCCCTGTTGAGGCAAGTCACATCATGATGTTCGCTCGCTCCGTTGGGGACGACAATCAAGTTTACTACGATGAAGCGTATGCCAGTGGCACAGAGCCAGGCCATGTTATTGCACCGCCCACTTTCGTTCAGGCAAGTGCTCAGTTTGATCCGGACTATTTTTTACGTCCCCAAATTGGTGAGGACTGGTTTGGATCTGGTAAAGAGCCCAGTGGTTTAAAGCCAAAAGCTGAGGGTAGCGATGGCGAAAAAAAATCTGATGGTGGTGGTCTTCACGCCGAACAGCACTATGAATATCACCGACACCCCAAACCGGGTGATATTTTGACAGCGACACCTCTGTCAGGTAAAACCTGGGAAAAGGAAGGTAAGCGTTCCGGAAAGTTAGTCTTCACTGAATCGATCACTGAGTATCGTGATCAACATGGTGAGCTTGTTGTTACCGCAAAAGGTGTTGGTGTTAAAACCGAACGGCCAGTTGACCAATAAGGGAGGATGATATTATGGCGCTAAACGCAAATGATTTAAAAGAAGGTACAACTCACAGTGCTCGCTTGGTCGAGGACTTAAAACGCACACAGATAGTCCAATATGCGGGTTCTTCTGGTGATTATAACCCCATTCATACTGATGAACTGTTCGCAACTCAGGCGGCAGGATATCCGGGGGTGTTTGCTCACGGGATGTTAACCATGGGCATGACCGGTAAGATGTTAACTGACTATGTTGGCGATGGCCGTTTGACCAAGTTTGGTGTTCGCTTTACTAATCAAGTTTGGCCTGGTGATGATTTGGACTCGACGGCGACGTTTGAAAATATGGAAGAGGTTGACGGCACAACATTGGCAAACTTTGCGGTGACGACGACTAATCAGGATGGTGCGGTGGTATTAAAAGGATACGCTCAAGCACGTGTCGATTAATTCTGACTGTATACGTGACGAAAGTCGCCGATAGGATACTACCTATCGGCGATCTATCCACTACGTGGTTACAGCAAATATTTAGCTGTTTTTGTGATAGTCCACGCACGCCGTTACTTCATTTACGGAACCTAAAATTACCGGAACGCGTTGGTGAATGGTTTCCGGTTGGATATCAAGGATAGGACCGACATCCGTCCAAGCAGTACCCCCAGCTTGTTCCACTAACATGCCCATTGGATTGGCTTCATACATTAACCGCAGTTTCCCGGGTTTTTTAGGATCCCTGCTGTCCCAGGGATAAGTAAATAACCCGCCGCGACAGAGAATACGATGAACATCTGCAACCATTGCGGCGACCCAACGCATATTGTAATCTTTACCCCTCGGGCCATCACTGCCGGCCAGTAAGTCAGCAATATAGTTTTGCATAGGTGCTGCCCAGTTTCGCTGGTTAGACATATTGATAGCAAATTCCTGAGTATCCTTGTCTATTTTAACACGGTCGGTAGTGAGTAAAAATTCACCAATACGTGGGTCCAGGGTATACATCTGCACACCATTCCCGGTAGTGAGAGCTAGCATCACAGAGGGTCCATAGAGTATGTAGCCCGCCGCACATTGATTGCGGCCGGGTTGTAGAAAGTCGGCCTGCGACACGGTGTCTGTGGCAGGAGCATCCAAGATTGAGAAGATGGTGCCAACCATGCTATTGATGTCTATATTCGAAGAGCCATCCAGTGGGTCGAATGCGACAAGATATTTGGCGTGGTTGTTGCCAACGACAATATCTTCTTCCTCTTCAGAGGCGATTCCGCGGACTGTATTTGATTCATATAGATAGTTTTTCAGTAAGTCATTGGAAATGACATCCAGCTTCTTCTGGGTTTCTCCCTGTATGTTCTCTTCCCCCGCGGACCCTAAAACTCCGGACATGGCACCTTGCTGTAGGCGATAAGCGATATCCTTTCCCGCGATGGCGAGGGTGTCGATCAATGTAACAAGATCAGGGGGTAACTTACTGGTCTGTAACTGAGATCTTAGTCGTAACATATTGGGTCCTTGGTAGACGAAGCATTGATTGCACGGGATCGATAATGACAAAAGCGTATTATGCCAATAAGGCTGTAGTCTGTCAGTAGTTGAATGCAGTCTATGCGGCGGCTGCATTGCCAACAGACACCTTTCCCGTCTGGTTTTCTCTTTAGGCTTAGATTATTTTCTCCTATTTGGCGACAACTAAACCTTATGCCGTTATAAGAGAGGCGTTTTTTGAATAGCCGTAGATTTGACATTTTCATGAACTGGCGAGAGTTGTGAAATTAAGGCTATGAAATATAAGGGAAAATCCCCTATTTGTTTTTTGGTGAAGTACCTCATAGATATTACGTTAGATAGACGGCGCGTGACATGGGTCACACTTCGAGCCG
>CAYNZI010000007.1:0-2533 GCA_964401565.1 uncultured Spongiibacteraceae bacterium | reverse complement strand
GAGCCGTGTACAGGAAGTAAATGTTGAAAACGCCGTCAATTTTTTTGCTTTTTTCTTAGGGTTAGATTCTTGTCTGCTTTAAGTGAATATAAATTGACACTTTTATCTGTATTTCACAAATTCTAAAAAGAGTGTGACAAAAAACCCACGCTTTTTGAAACATTAATAAGGTCATTTATTATATTTTATATGGTGTGTCGTGGCATCGAAAAGTGACTGAAAAATAGGCCAACTATTTACGATTGAAGAGGGTGGATGGGTGCTCTAACCTGATCATATTGTTTAGGGAATCTTATTTTTAAGAGGTCTAAGAATGAATATTGCAATAGTAGTTAAAATAGCGGCACTCAGCATTTTCGTTTCTTCAATGGCTCACGCTGTTGGTTCATCTGATGAACTTGGTTCAGAGCTGAATTATTGCAAAGCGTCCTACGTCGATAAAATTGGCGGGAGTAATGGAACTTATAGGGGCCGGTGTGAAAATAGTAAACCACATGGATCTGGGACTGTCACATTTTACAATGGAGACAAATTGACGGGGACGTTCATTAATGGTGCCTTTGGTGGCAACGGTGTTCGGGCTTCAGCTGCTGGCAATATTTATAAAGGCGACTGGCAGGAAGGCAAGCGTCACGGAAAGGGTACCTATACCTGGGCGCAAGGCAGTAGCTATGTTGGCGAATGGATAGATGACAAACGTCATGGCCAAGGTGTTTTCAAGTGGTCAAATGGCAATCGTTTTGAAGGTGAGTTTCGTGATAATAAACGGTTTAACGGCAAATATTACACCAGTACCGGCAGGGTGTATAAGTGCCGTTTAGGTCAGTGCAAGTAGTCGTCGCCTTCGGTCAATAGTATTTTTATACAAGCAGTTATTGATATTTGCGTACAGTGTTACTGACTTAATCTCCCTTACCCTGATCTCTCCTTGCTTCATTTAGCAAGGAGAGATTTTTTTGTCTTCGAGACTTGGCGAAATATCGCCAACAAAAAGACAGTCGTTGCCGGTTACTGATTTAATCGGTGTTCAATAAGTTGATCGACTACCGAAGGGTCCGCTAGGGTCGATGTGTCGCCCAAGTTTTCCAATTCATTAGCGGCCACTTTTCTTAAGATTCTCCGCATGATTTTCCCCGAGCGAGTTTTCGGCAAGCCGGGGGCCCATTGGATCATGTCCGGTTTGGCGATAGGGCCAATTTCTTTGGTGCACATAGCAATCAGTTCAGCTCTTAATTGTTCAGACGGTTCCTGTCCGCTCATGAGTGTGACATACGCGTAAATACCTTCACCTTTGACATCGTGTGGATACCCAACAACAGCCGCTTCGGCGACCGCACTATGATGGACAAGAGCGCTTTCAATCTCAGCGGTTCCCATTCGGTGTCCGGATACGTTTAATACATCGTCAACTCGTCCAGTTATCCAGTAATAACCATCTTCATCCCGACGAGCGCCATCGCTGGTAAAGTAATAACCGGGATAGGCGCTGAAATAGGTATCTATCATTCGCTGATGATCACCGTAAATACTGCGAATTTGACCGGGCCAGGATGACTTGATAGCTAGATTTCCCTCTCCAGCGCCTTCAATAACATTACCTTCATTGTCGAGTAATACAGGCTCTACGCCAAAAAAAGGCAGTGTGGCTGAGCCGGGCTTCAATGCGGTAGCTCCTGGGAGAGGCGTCAGCATATGGCCGCCGGTTTCAGTTTGCCACCAGGTGTCGACAATAGGGCAGCGAGATTCACCCACCACTCGATAGTACCATTCCCACGCTTCAGGATTTATCGGCTCACCGACGGATCCCAGCAAGGTGATTGAGCTTCGTGAGGTGCGTGTAACGTAATCATCACCCATTGCCATGAGTGCGCGAATGGCAGTGGGTGCGGTGTAAAAGATATTGACCTGGTGTTTGTCGCAGACTTGCCAGCAACGGGAAGCATCTGGATAGGTAGGTACTCCTTCAAATAACAGCGTGGTTGCACCATTAGCCAGTGGGCCGTAAACGCAATAGCTGTGCCCGGTCACCCAGCCAACATCGGCGGTACACCAGAAAACGTCTCCCTCATGATAATCAAAGGTATATTTGAATGTCATCGCGACTTGTAACAAATAGCCGGCTGTCGTGTGCATAACCCCTTTGGGTTTGCCTGTTGACCCTGAGGTGTAGAGAATAAAAAGAGGGTCTTCACTGTCCATCGGCTCAGGCGGGCATTGATCTGAGGCGTCGTTAACAGCATCGTGATACCAGATATCCCGCTGTTCAGTCCAGTCAATGTCGCCGCCGGTTCGTTTTATTGTAAGCACGGTGTGTACATTGGGGCAATCTATCAGGGCTGAGTCAACGTTGGCTTTCAGCGGGACTTTTTTGCCGCTTCTCAATCCTTCATCGGCAGTAATGACAACTTGGCAATCGGAGTTGAGAATTCGATCTCTCAATGCGTCTGGTGAGAAGCCGCCGAATACCACCGAGTGTACAGCGCCAATTCGAGCGCAGGCTTGCATGGCAACCACACCTTCAGGAATCATCGGC
>CAYNZI010000006.1:0-18264 GCA_964401565.1 uncultured Spongiibacteraceae bacterium | reverse complement strand
TGAGTGGTCCGCCAAGGGTGGGTGTTCCGGTGTTCAGTGCGATCGGTAATGGGGCTAAATCTCGGGTTGTTCCCAGCGTCGATTGCCACAATTGCTCTCCGGTTTTCAGGTCGATGCCGGTTAACGTTCCCCAGGGTGTAGGGTTACAGGGGATGCCAAGTGGCGACATAATCATCTCGCGCCACATGCCGTAGGGCATACCTGATTGCAGTGATATTTCTTTGCCAGGGTTCTCTTTGCGGAGCCTGGCAAAATCAGCGCTGGGAAAGAGTTTGACTTTGAACGCAAGGTTGGAGGCATTGACGACCAGTATTTGTCGCTCCTGATCAATGGCTAATCCTCCCCAGTTGATACCGCCAGCATTGCCGGTGAACATCAAAGTCCAGTCGGTTGATGGCGGCGTGTACATGCCGTCGTAGTTGAGGCTTTCCATTTGTTTTTGGCACTGAGATTTATCCCAGGGCGTTAGCCCGTAGGTGTCGTCTAGATTGAGGCTGTTGTGTGCAACGGATTTTGGTAATACTGGAAAAGGTTGTGTGGGTGACAAAACCAGATCAGGAAATGGGGCGTTTTGTGGGACGGGGCGTTCCTCCACAGGAAACAACGGTTCACCGGTGCGGCGATCTAAAATGAACACAAATCCCATCTTGGTGCCTTGAGCAACAGCCGGGATTGTTTTTCCATTTCGTTGCAGTTCAAATAAGGTCGGTTGTGCGGGAGTGTCAAAGTCCCAGAAGTCTCGGTGGACGAATTGATAGTGCCACGCTATTTCACCGGTATCGCCGTTCATGGCCACTAACGATGAGCCATAGTGGCCTCGTTCTGGCCGGCCTTCACCATTATATTCACGGAAGTAGTCGGGAAGGGGGTTGCCGGTCGGCGCGAAAACCAGATTGAGCTGCTCATCGGCAATCATCGGCGCCCATACATTGGGTGTTGCTAAGGCGTAGCCGCTATCGCTGACACCATGGCTGGCATAGTCATATCCAGGAGGAGCCATATCCTGTGCCCAGATTAATTTTCCGCTGCGGGCGTCGAAAGCACGCACAACTCCGCTGGGGGCGTCGATGCCACTGCCATCGGACACTGATCCACCAATGACTACCTTGTCGCCAATGATGGCTGGCGGTGATGTGTGCTGATACTCACCGGCGTAAGCCGCATCTCCCGGACCGATTGCGGTGTTAACTTCACCCTCGTCACCGAAGTCTGTGCAGGGTTTACCGGTCTTGGCATCCAGGGCTATAAGGCGGGTGTCATTGGTATTGTTGAATATCCTGGTGGCACAGTGCTGATCGTCGGTCATTTGCGAGTCGCGCCAGAAGCTCACCCCTCGGCAAATCAGGTTGTTAGCATAACGCCCCTGCAGGTCAATTTTGGGGTCATGGGACCAGAATTCTGCGCCAGTTGCGGGGTCGAGGGCGACAACACGGTTAAGTGGCGTGCAAAGATAGAGAATACCTTCAACTAATATAGGGGGGGCTTCAAAAGAGGTAGAGGATCGGATTGTTTTTGACCCTCTCGACATCTCGCCGGTGTGATAAGACCAGAGTGGTTTTAGTGTGTGAATATTATCAATAGTGATTTCCCGGCTGTCGGAATATTGCCTGCCGCCTTCGCCACCATAGAGAGGAACTGAATTGGTGTTGCGGACTTGGGCGGGTTCAGTCGAGGGGGAGGGGTCTTCGTATTTTTCGCAGCCAGACAGGATTGCCAGCAGCGAGAGTGTAAACAAGAGAGCAGATCTTTTTCTAAGGTTGATCCTGATCGCGGGTGTCATTTTTTACTCCCCCAGTGTGAATGTGACGGAGCACAAGCCAACAAGGCTCGTGCACAATGCGGTTCCGACACAGACTACTAGCGTATTGGAGGGATCGCTAGTAGTTTTCTGTTGTTAGGCTGCCGCAATGATAAAAAAATAATTAACCTGTGTTGGTGAATTGTTACATCAGTTTGACCTAACACATCAGAAAAACTCTTCGCTGCGTTTAGGAAAAAACGGCAAACAATTAGTGTGAATGCATCACCACCCCAACCTGTGGCATCTCGGCCAAGCCAATATCCCTCGCATGCTCTTCAAAACCCTTGTTTTTCCAAAAGAACGCTCCAGGCATAGTCGTTGGTATCACCAAGACATAAAATAACGCACGACCGACTACGCTGGTAAAAATCAAACTCAAGCCAACTACCAGCCAACCAGCGCCAAAATACCAGTCACCGCAGTAACCAGCAAAATTGCTGCTAGAAGCAGGTTCAAGGCAATCAGGGCATTGCGTAGATAATAGGTTTTACCAAAGGTAGTGACCTGCACATAATGGGACGCAGCCCCTTCATGTTCAGCACTGTTTAATACTCGCGCTTGCGCAAACAGGCCGATACCTTCCAGGGCCAAACCCGCAAACAAAATACCACCAAATATTAGTAATGTACTTTGATAATCAATACCTGCTGCGGCCAGGGTAATAACACTGGCACTACCCGCAACCAGGCTGCCCACTGAAAACATATTGCCAAAAAAGGAGCTGCCGGTTTGCCAGTGATTCCAGAAGGGGCGAGCCGGAATACGATAACAACGGTTCATATAATACAAACCAACGATCGCCGACAACACCGCTAACAAACCAAAAACAGTAGCGGCGGGCAGTGTGCTGGCCGGGTTGATCAGCGCACTTATGTCACTCCCAAAGGCCCACTGGAACAGTTCCTGAAATAGGCTGTTGTGAGGCAACATGTAAAGAATATGAAAACCAACGAAGGCCATAAATAAGGCTACACCCAGTGCTTCTCTTGCCACCGGTGAGTGGCGTAAGTTATTAAAGCCACGATAAAAACGCATCGGTTTACCGAGATGGGTGGTAGACATAAACAAGGCGAAAGCAATCAGCGCAAAACTGCCAATCACCAACGGGGCATATACGGCGTTGTTTTGAAACGCAACAAAACCGTCTATGCCCAATAGCGCACCAAGAAAAGGGATCAGGAATGCGCCTATACCGGCTTGTGATGACAGGGTAAATAACACCAGCGGGTTTTCCCGAGAACTTAGCTTATTAATATTCCAGTATTTTTCTTTACCTACTTTTTGGTCAACAATGGGCTTGAAATTACCGTCTTTATCCTTGTGGTATTTTACCGGCATAGAGTCGGTACGCTTCATATCGTCGGGTAGTTCTTTGGTTTGTTGAAATCGGATATTCGGATGGGTTATTTCCGGGTCGGGAAAACCGGGGATAGACACTTTGGCCTGCTCGCGGTTCTCAGGGATGTTTTCTATCACACCAAAATCCAGCGCGTTACCCACACAGGCGGAAACACAGGAAGGTTTAAGGCCAATTTCCAAACGGTCTACACACATATTGCATTTGGACACCTGTCCTTTAACAGGGTCAAGCTGAGGGGCGTTGTAGGGGCACACCCAAGTACAGTAACCACAGCCAAAACAGGTATCAGGGTCTTGTAATACAGCGCCATATTCGGCGTGTTTGGTGTAGGCCCCGGTAGGACAGCCTTTTAAACACACTGGGTCGTCGCAGTGATTGCAAGCCATAGAAATATTCATTCGCTGATAATCAGGGTATGAACCACCCTCCACATAACCCACTGAGCGAAAAGCAAGATGGGGCGGATTTTCATTTTTCTCGCTACAGGCTGCTTCACAGGCATGGCAGCCAATACAGTTATCAGCGGTAAAGAAAAAACCATGCTGCTTATTACGATTGGGATTACAACCTACGTCCGGATTGTCGTTAATAAACATGGATCTATCTTTGGGTAATTTTTGCTCCGTCAAATCCAACAAATCAATGGTTTGACCGTAACGGTTTTTTGTTTGCGAAACCGGGTCGTTTAACAACGCATAGGGTTGTTCTTCGGTACGCATTTCCCAAAGTGTACTGCCATCTGCTTGCGGAGTTTTCAGGGTTTTTTCTGATTTAGACATAACAATAACTATTCATTTTGTTCGTTTAAAAAATGGGGGCTAAAAACAACCGATTAATAGGCTCTGCGCTCAACATTAAGGCGGCCTGCCTCCTGCTGATCTATCGCTTCAATGCGAATCGCACATTGTTTAAAGGCAGGCTGCCGCGAATAGGGATCTAATAAGCCCAAGGTCAGACGGTTAACACAATCATGATAATGAAAGGGGACAAATACCATATTTCTGGGTACTCGGTGAGTGAGCTGTACCATCACCACCGCATCACCTCTGCGGGAGGTTAAACGCACGTAGCTTTGGTGTTCAATACCCAACTCGTGAGCCGCATCTGGGTTGATTTCCATATAAGGTGTTGGGCTAAATTTATTGCAATTGCCAATTTTCCCGGTGCGAGTACGGGTATGAAAATGTTCTACCACGCGTCCCGTATTTAACCAAAACGGATATTCCTCGTCAGGGCACTCGTTATTGTTGATAAAGCGAACCGGAATCAAATTGGCCCTACCATCCGGTGTTTGAAATTTTCCATCGGTATACAGCCTC
The DNA here is from genome assembly GCA_964401565.1 of uncultured Spongiibacteraceae bacterium. Classification (GTDB taxonomy): domain Bacteria; phylum Pseudomonadota; class Gammaproteobacteria; order Pseudomonadales; family Dasaniaceae; genus Oceanicoccus. The sequence goes on along the minus strand of CAYNZI010000006.1, from coordinate 13,784 downwards.
GGCTCACCTTTAAGCCCTTCGCTACCTTCCCGGAACGGCCATTGAATACCGCGAGCAGCTTCTATTTTGTCGTAAGTCATCCCTGAAATATCTAGAATTCGCCCATCACCTTTTGACAGCTCCTTCATTTCATTAAAAGCACCTTCGGCACTTTCGGGAAAAGTCATCTTTTTGCAATTTTCAAACCGCTTGGCCATTTGATTGAAAATCCAAAAATCGGATTTTGAATCGGCGTAGGGCTTAAGTGCATTGCGAGTCAAATTAACACGCCGTTCGGTGTTGGTATGGCAGCCTTCTTTTTCTGCCCATACACCTGCCGGTAAATAGACGTGGGAATATTCATTGGTTTCAACATCTTCATAACAATCTTGTACAATCAGAAATTCCAGTTTTTCCATTTGCTTGCGAATACGTGCTTGATTGGCCATAGACGTCATAGGGTTGGTAGCAATCAGCCACAAGCCTTTTATCTCTCCGGTTTCAATAGCGGGAAAAATATCAGTTTGTTTAAGGCCAACTTTTTTGGGAAAAAATTGTTCATCAACGCCCCAAAAATTGGCAATTTCAGCCCGGTGCTCCGGGTTTTCCAGAAAGCGATAACCCGGCAAGCCTGAACAAGATGACCACTCACGAGTACCCATCGCATTACACTGACCGGTAATAGACAAACTAGTGCCACCGGGCTTGCCAATGTTGCCCGTCACCAGGTTCAGATTATTGATATTGGCAACACCATCTGATCCATGAGTACTCTGGTTAATACCCATCGTCCAAATACTCATTGAGGCCGCAGACCGAGCATAAATACGTGCCACATTGCGAATGGTGTCTTCGTCAATACCACATATTTTTTGTGCCAGCTTGGGGTTATAGTCCTGAATCACTGTTTCGATTTTCGCTATGCCATTGGTGTGTGCATAAATGTAAGCACGGTCCTCCAAACCCTCATCAAAAATCACATGCATCATCGCATTGATTAATACGGTATCTGTACCCGGCGTAATCGGTAGATGGATATCAGCCCACTGCGCCAACATGGTGACGCGGGGATCAACTACAATCATCGGGAAGCTGCGTTTTTCCCGCGCCTCTTTTAAGCGCCAGTAAATAATCGGGTGCTGTTCTGGCAGGTTTGAACCAAAGGCCATAAAACAATCGGTGTGCTCAAAATCATCATAGCAACCCGGCGGGCCATCTGAACCAAAAGAACGCTTGTAACCAGAAACCGCCGATGCCATACAAAGCGTTGTATTACCGTCATAATTATTTGTGCCAATACCACCGCGAACTAATTTACCCAGAGTATAAAACTCCTCAGTGAGTAACTGACCGGTAGAAACAATCGCAAAAGAATCGGGGCCATATTTCTGCTGAATCTGTTTGATCTTCTCTGCGCTGTGATCGAGCACAGTACCCCAATCAGTTTTCTGGAAAGGCTGATGCGTTTTATCACGGAGTAATGGTGTTGTGCCGCGCCCCGGAGAGTTGAATAAATCATGTTCCAGCAAACCCTTAATACAAAGCTTACCCCGGTTAACATCTGCTCCCGCATGCCCACGGCTGGTTATGACCTTGCCCTCATCGTTTAAGCCGAGTTCAATAGAGCAGCCAGTGGAACAATAGTTACAGGTGCTGTATTTCCATTCTTTAACTTTTTTCTGGGGGATAATAATCGGTTTGCGCTTTTTTCTGCCAAACAACATGAATAATTTCCAACACAGCTAATAGACTTTTAATTAACTGTAGCTGAGCAATTATTGAACCAACATTAAAAAATCTGAGGAAAAAATAAAAAAACCATTTACAAAACAGCCACTTAAGTTTGGCTTATATCATTTCACAGCCCCGCTAATAATGGATTGCAGCTTTTACCCGCTCTCACTTGGTGCAATGCATTTGAGCTTGATGCATCGAGCGCACCAAGTGAGAGCGAATTCTGATTTTATGCCTCATCAAGTAACAATTGACTAAATAATTCTACGCTGAAATAAATAAAAAAACGTTATTTTTCAACGAGTTTACTTCCTCGGCGAGAATACCAAAACAGTTGGCACCTATTTTGCTCTACCGTAAATAAGTCGATGTTTATCAAGAGGTTTAGAATGCAGAAGAAAAATATTGTGGTGGTGGGGAACGGAATGGTTGGGCACCACTACGTAGAAAAATTAGCCGAGTCAGAGCTGGATGTTAACATTACCGTCATTGGCGGTGAACCAAGACCAGCCTATGATCGCGTTCATTTATCGGAATATTTTGCTGGCCGTAAACCAGAAGAACTGGCGCTGACAACTCGTGAGCATTACCATGATTTAGGCGTAGACGCTCACTTTGGCGACCCTGTTGCCAACATTGACCGCAAAGGCAAGGCGGTAATAACCGATGCCGGCCGCCGTTTTGACTATGACCAGCTGGTACTGGCTACCGGCTCTTATCCTTTTGTGCCTCCTATCCCTGGCAACGAACTTCCTGGCTGCCTGGTTTACCGAACCATTGATGACCTCGGCATGATCAAGGCAGAATCCAGATCATCCAAGATTGGCGTGGTTATTGGTGGTGGTCTGCTTGGGCTTGAAGCAGCCAGTGCTTTAAAAAACCTTGGACTTGAAGTGCATGTGGTTGAGTTTGCACCCGGCTTGATGGGTGTTCAGCTTGATGATGGTGGCAGTAAAATGCTGCGCCGGAAAATTGAAGCACTGGGCGTACAGGTACATACCAGCAAAGCAACAAAAAAAATTCGAAAGGGCGACACAACAAAACTACTCATGGAATTTGCCGATGGTGAGTCGCTGGCAGCTGACATGATTATTTTCTCGGCAGGTATTAGGCCCAGTGACAGTCTGGCTCGCGAGTCAAGTTTAAACGTCGGCGAGCGCGGCGGCATTGAAATAGATTATCACTGTAAAACCAGTGATTCTGACATTTTTGCCATTGGTGAATGTGCATTGTTTGGCGGCCGAATTTATGGCCTGGTAGCACCCGGCTACCGCATGGCAGAAGCGGCCATAAGCCAACTAGCCGAAAATAAAATACCTTTCCAGGGTGCTGACATGAGCACCAAACTAAAATTGCTAGGTGTCGATGTAGGCTCCATAGGTGATTCCCACGGCAAAGCTGATGGGTCAATGTCTTATGTCTTCAGTGATGAGTGTGATGAAGTTTATAAGCGAATCATTATTAGTGAGGATGGCAGAAAACTGTTAGGTGCCGTATTAGTCGGTGACTGTTCCGACTACGATACATTGCTACAATATTTCTTAAATGCTATTGATTTACCTGCCTCACCCGAGGCGATGATTCTCCCTGCCAGTGAAGGTGGCGCGCCTTTGCTTGGGGCTTCAGCATTACCCGCAACAGCCGTTATCTGCTCCTGCCACAATGTGACCAAAGGTAATATTGTTAGTGCTATTGACGGTGGCTGCTGCACCCTAGTCGATGTCAAAACTGAAACCGCTGCCAGTACGGGCTGTGGTGGTTGTGCGGCCTTACTAAAAAACATAGTAGATGATGAGCTATCTTGTCGCGGCATTGAAGTAGACACGTCTATTTGTGAGCACTTCAAATTCACCCGTCAGGAACTATTCCATATGGCGCAGGTAGAATCGATACAAAGCTTTGATGATTTGCTAGAAAAGCATGGCTCCGGCAAAGGCTGCGAAATATGCAAGCCCGCCGTGGGCTCGATTATGGCGTCTCTGTGGAACGATTATATCCTTGAAGAAAAGCATGTGGGCTTACAAGACACCAATGACACTTTTCTTGCCAATATGCAGAAAGATGGAACCTACTCTGTCGTGCCCCGAATAGCAGCTGGCGAGATCACCCCTGAGCAACTTATTGTGCTAGGCGAAGTTGGCAAGAAATATAAGCTCTATACAAAAATCACCGGTGGTCAGCGGATTGATTTATTCGGTGCGCGGGTAGATCAACTACCTGGTATCTGGGGTGAATTAATTGCCGCAGGTTTTGAGACTGGCCATGCTTACGGCAAGTCATTACGCACCGTTAAGTCCTGCGTAGGCAACAGCTGGTGTCGCTATGGCGTACAAGATAGCGTCACGATGGCTCTGTATGTGGAAAACCGCTACAAGGGTTTACGCTCACCGCATAAACTTAAATCTGCCGTTTCCGGCTGTACCCGAGAATGTGCTGAAGCACAGTCAAAAGACTTTGGAATTATTGCAACAGAGCACGGTTGGAACCTGTACTTATGTGGCAATGGTGGAATGAAACCACGCCACGCCGATTTATTCGCTACCGACCTTGATGATGAAACACTGATCAAATATATCGATCGATTTTTGATGTTTTATGTTCGCACCGCTGATCGCTTACAGCGTACTTCTGTCTGGATGGATAACCTTGAAGGCGGCCTGGATTATCTTAAAGATGTGGTTATTGATGACAAGCTGGGGCTTGCTGAAGAGCTGGAATCACAGATGAACAAAATAGCGGGTAGCTATCAATGTGAGTGGAAAACTACCATGGAAAATCCGGGAAAACTCAAGCGATTCCGCCAATTTGTAAACTCGGATGAACAAGACAGTAACATCATATTTGTTGAAGAGCGTAAACAACCACGCCCTGCCACTAAAGAAGAGCGGATTAATATTTTGGAGAAGACAGCGTAGAAAATTAGTCAACGCTAGCATTAGTCAGCGCCATTAACGCGATTTAAAGGATACATTGAAATGACAGAATTAAACCTTGTCCCAAATGAAAAATGGGAAACTATTTGCACTGAATCCGACCTGGTAGCCAACTCCGGAATTTGCGCTCTGGTGCAAGGCCAACAAGTTGCTATTTATTATTTGCCCAATGAAAAGCCGGCTATATATGCATTGAGCAACTGGGACCCTATCGGCGAAGCCAATGTAATGTCCCGCGGTATCATTGGCTCGCTCAATGATGAGTTGGTGATTGCATCCCCACTGTACAAACAACACTACAGCCTGACTTCCGGTCAATGTTTGGAAGATGAAACACAGCAGCTAATGGTTTACCCTATCCAGTTCAGTAATGGCAAGGTAAGCATTCAAATTTCAGCATAGTATTTTTTAGCTGTAAAAATTAGTACGTTTATTATTGAAATAACACAGGGCGTAAGTATGTCTGTTTCAACATCGTTTAATATATTCTCTTTCACAGGAAAGATGAAAGTTTTACATCTTTCCTGGATGGCATTTTTTATTACCTTTGCGGTATGGTTTAACCATGCACCACTATTGCATGCACTGAGAGTAATATTTGGCTTATCAACAGCTGAAATAAAAATGTTGCTGACACTGAATGTGGCACTGACTATTCCCGCCAGAATTATTGTCGGTATGCTGACAGATAAATATGGCCCGCGCCTGACATACTCCGGTTTACTGGTGGTCTGTTCCATTCCCTGTTTTATGTTTGCTCTGGCCGACAGTTTCGCCCAATTGGCACTGGCGCGCTTTCTATTGGGAACTATCGGCGCAGGCTTCGTTGTCGGCATCCGCATGGTATCAGAGTGGTTTCCTCACAATGAACTTGGCACAGCTGAAGGCGTTTACGGTGGCTGGGGGAATTTTGGCTCGGCGGCTGCAGCCTTCACGCTGCCAACCCTTGCACTGATTTTTGGTGGTGATGATGGCTGGCGTTACGCGGTAGGCATAACCGGTATCATGAGCCTGGTATTTGGGGTGATTTATTATCTTAATGTAACCGATACACCCAAAGGTTCAACCTATTTTCGGCCAAAAAATCTTGGGGCAATGGAGGTCACTAGTAAAGGTGATTTCTTTCTTTTATTGGCAATGAAGCTGCCAATGTACGCCATTCTTTCGTTGCTAACGTACAATTTGTCCCCGGCTAAAATGGGCATGTTGGGAGAAACAGCAACAACCAGTGTATGGGTTGGCTTGGTAGTACTCTTTATTTATGAAGTTTGGCAGGCATGGCAGGTCAACAAAAATATTTTTATTGAGCCCGTGCCTGAATTACATCAGTATAAATTCAAGCAAGTTGCCGTACTCAATATACTGTATTTTGCGACGTTTGGTTCTGAGCTTGCGGTAGTTTCCATGCTACCTTTGTTCTTTGCCGATACCTTTGAACTAACCCCTGTTGTAGCGGGCATGGTTGCATCGGCTTATGCCTTTATGAACCTGATGTCTCGTCCAGGCGGTGGCTGGCTATCTGATAAGTTTGGCCGCAAGCCTACGCTGTTAGTCTTAACAGGAGGTTTGGCTCTCGGTTATCTTGCAATGGGGTCCGTTGATAGTAGCTGGCCGCTGTGGCTGGCAGTCGTTACTGCAATGGCCTGCTCTTTCTTTGTACAGTCCGGAGAAGGTGCTGTATTTGCAGTCGTACCGTTAATCAAGCGCCGCCTCACCGGCCAGATTGCCGGTATGACAGGTGCTTACGGCAACGTAGGCGCAGTCACCTACTTGACGGTTCTTGCACTGGTCGACTACCACGTATTCTTCTATGTGATTGCAGCTACCGCCGTACTTGGTTTTGTCACGCTGCTATTGATGGAAGAGCCGAAAGGGCAAATGGCGGAAATACGGGAAGATGGCACTGTTGAGATGATTGATGTCTCCCATTAATGGGCCTGCCTGAAAAGGCACTCCCTCCGAGAAAGTGCTAAACACCAATGAATGCTTCGAACAATAATACGGCAACAGACACGTCCAAGGTTACAATAACCCCCAATAGCAATAGCAATAGCAATAGCAATAGCAATAGCAATAGCAATAGTAAGGGGGTTGATATGGACGCCATTGTAGAAAGCCCTGCTGCTCTGGAACTGATGTTTGGTGGCTATACAACCGCGGGACTAAAAAGCGAAAACCAAGACGCCTTTGGTGTATTACAGCCAGAGTCATCACAACGTTTATATAAAGGTGTTACCGCAGCCATTGCCGATGGTGTCAGCTCCAGTGCTCGCAGCCAGGAAGCTAGCAGAGTCAGTGTCAGTGATTTTATTAGTGATTATTACAGCACACCTGATACCTGGACGGTTAAAGAGTCTGCCTCTCGGGTTCTTAATGCACTGAATTCATGGCTGTACCAAAATGGTATTCAGGGAGCCTTGCGACAAAGCGAACTTGTTACCACGTTTAGCTCCATCATTTTTAAATCCAATACAGCACACCTGTTACATGTGGGCGATAGTCGTATATACCGCTTTCGTCAGGGTGGGCTGGAGCTGCTTAGCCGCGACCATTCACGCCAAACGAGTAAAGATAACTCCATTTTAACCCGTGCGCTGGGGATGGACTCTCATCTTGAAGTGGACTATCAACAAGAGGAGCTCGAACAGGACGACCTCTTTATGCTGACTACTGACGGCATACACGATTTTCTGACAGAAGCCGAACTTAAAAAACTGTTGCAAGAAGATGTCTCATCACTGGAAATCCATGCCCAGTTAATTACGAATAATGCATTGAACAAAGGCAGCGATGACAACCTCAGCTGCCTGCTATTAAAAGTGACCTCTCTACCCAGAGAAGACCTGGACGAAGCCCATCGAAAAATTGCCAATTATATTGTTCCTCCGGTGATGGAACCGGGGGTAAAAATTGACGATTATATAGTATTGGATGTTCTACACAGTAGTACCCGCAGTCATTTGTATCTGGTTGAAAAAATTAATCAGGAAGACTGCGACAAAAACCCCGCACGCTTTGTACTAAAAGCGCCCTCAGCCAACTTTGCAGAAGATGCACATTATCTGGAGGCCTTTATTCGTGAACAATGGATAGGCCTGCGTATTGACAGTCCCAACGTTATGAAAGTTTTCCCCCGGCCTGCCAACACCCAGTTTATTTACAATCTGTATGAATATATTCCGGCACAGGATTTGCGCCAATGGATGCACGATAACCCCAGGCCCGCGCTCGGTAGAGTGCGAAGCCTGTTAGAGCAAATTGCTGTGGGTCTACGCGCCTTTCAGCGGATGAGCATGGTACACAGGGACTTAAAACCAGAGAATATATTAATTGATACCCATGGCCGCATTAAACTGATCGATTTTGGCACGGTGCAAGTCAACGGCCTGCAAGAAATCACTTCTGCTATTCATGAAGAAGCGCCCGTTGGCTCATTGAATTATATTGCCCCTGAATACCTGATGGGGCAACAAGGTGTATTTCGGTCAGATATTTTCTCACTGGGTGTTATTGTTTATGAAATGCTCTGTGGCGAGTTACCCTATAAAGAACCGCTGTACCGCAACCAAATCCCTAAAAACTTTAGTCACTGGGAATACCGATCCATCTGTGAACTCAGGGATGACTTGCCACCTTGGATTGATGGTGCGATGAAAAAAGTTCTCGAACCCTCCCCGTCAAATCGCTACCCAGCACTCTCCGAGTTTTGTCATGACCTTCGCCACCCGAATAATACGTTGATTATTAACCAGCAACACAGCTCACTTATTGTACGTAACCCACTTTTATTCTGGCAGTTATTGAGCACCTCACTTTTTGTTTTGTTAGCATTACAGTTTCTCGACGCTAATAGTTAGGTGCTTTAGATAGTAAAACTGTGGCCCTGGAAATCGTAGGTCTGGGCTACGGCCCAATGAGTCATTGCTATTTTTTCGTCAGGCTGCCGCATCTCCGGACTTTTTAAAGAGCTTGCGTGCCTTGATTTTTTTGATCAACGCTCGCAAGTGGTAAGGCATGATTAGCATGGCCGGTGTGACAATTAGGGTCAATACAGTGGCGAAGGTGAGTCCAGAGACGATGGCTGCTGCCAAGTGGGACCAGAATGAAGCCACTGGGCCGCCGACTTCGATGTCTCGAGCAAATACGTCCACGGAAGTTCCCAGCGCCATCGGTAACAGCCCAAAGCCGGTTGTAAAGGTAGTAAGAAACACAGGCCTAAGCCGTTGGGCCCCTGTTCGCACAATGACATCTTTTATGTGCCAGTCCTTGTGCTCGATTCGAAGGTAGTTATAGGTGTCGATTAAAACAATGTTGTTGTTCACGATGATGCCCGCCAGCGCCACAATACCTACCCCGGTCATCACAGTACTGAAAGTTTGATCAAATATTAATAGCCCCAGTAAAACGCCAACAGTCGACATAATAACCGCTGACAGAATGAGCGCCGACTGATAGAAATTGTTGAACTGAGTGACTAGTAGAATCGCCATGAGCAAAAGCGCGAGGACAAATGCTTTGCCAACAAAGGCGGCAGATTCTTGCTGCTCCTCATTTGATCCGCGAAATTGAATCTCTATACCATCGGGAATGTTTGCTGTCTTTAGCCATTCGGTCATATGTTCAACCACCGTAGCGGGCACCACGTCGTCAGTGGTGTCAGCTCTTACTGACATGACTCTCTTGCCATCGAGGCGGCTGATACTGCTAACTTTTGCTTTTGGTTCGCGAGTCACAAATGAAGAGAGTGGCACTTGCCCATTTATGGTATTGACCCTCAATTGATCCAATTGATGGATTCCGCGTTCGTCAGCAGGGTAGCGGATGCGAATATCAACTTCTTCTTCGGCATCGTCCGGACGGTATTGTCCAATCAGGACCCCATTGGTGAGCAACTGAATGGCGGTACCTGCAACCGTGACGTCAGCACCAACCATGGCGGCGCTGGCGCGATCGACTTTGATCTCCCACTCAATACCGGGAACAGGCGTGGTGTCGTCGATACCAACCAGGCCATCAACGCTCTCTTCCATATATTGTCTAATCATCCGCGACGTGGCAATCATCTGGTTGATATCTTGGCCGCTGAGCTGAATTTGAACCTCTTTGCCGACGGGTGGCCCCGGCTCCGGGTTGATGATGTCTATGCGAACGCCGGGTGTGTCGCTGGTTATCTGGCGATACAGTTCATTGACTTCAAAACCGTCCAGATCTCGTTCACTCCGGTCGGAAAATTCAATAAAGAAAGAACCAATATTGTCACTGGCGGTACCGTTGCTGCTAGAGCTGAACCCTTGCGGGCCAGTGCGGGTGTACATGGTTTTGAAGTTGCCGGCAGCAATTAATTTGTTTTCGACGTCGACGACAATATCCCTGATTTCAGCGGCGGAAAAGTTACCCTGAGAAGAAACCAGCACTTGACTGAACGCCGGATCGCGATCGGTAAACAATACTACGCCCCGTGCATTGGCGGCGTAGACAGTAACGATACTGTAAAGGACGGCAATAGTAATGAAGAGTGTTAAAAATGCGTGGTCTACTGCAAATTTTAGCACTCGTGCATAGGCCCCCGTAATACCACCAAGGGTCGTGGTATCACCGCTTTCAAGGATGTCGTAATAATGTTTGGTCTTTTTGTCTACCACCATTGGCTTTGAAAATAATGCTCCCAACACGGGCGCAAATAATAAGGCGTAAAGTAGTGATCCGGCCATGACGGCGAATACCGTGACCGGCAAATACTTCATGAAGTCGCCCATGACTCCCGGCCAAAACAGCAGCGGCAAAAAGGCGGCGAGGGTTGTTGCTGTGGATGCGAGCACCGGCCAGAACATGCGCTTGGTAGAATCGATATAGGCTTCTTTGGGCGATAGGCCTTCCGACATTTTCCGGTCGGCATATTCGATGATAACAATGGCGCCGTCGACCAGCATGCCCAGCCCGAGCAGCATGCCGAACATCACCATCATATTGTAGGTGTAGCCAAGGTAGCTAAGAATGATAAACGAAAACAGGAATGAGAATGGAATACCCAGAGCGACTAAAATACCGGATCGCAAGCCGACAGCCGCGACGACAACAACTAGGACCAGCAGCATGGCAGTAGTGATATTGCCTTCCAGAGTATTGACTTGTTCCAATGTGAACGGCGCTTGGTCGTTTATCTAGCGAACGTTGACAGATACAGGGAAGTTTTCTTTTTCTGCATCGACAATACGTCTGACCTCACGAACCGTGTCGATCAGGTTGGCATTTTTACGTTTCGATATTTCAAGAGAAATCGACGGTTGACCATTGGATCGGGTAAAATTAACCGCGTCTTTAAACGTTCTGCGAACGTCGGTAACATCCGACAGCGTGATAACACCGTCGGCGCTTGCCTTGATCGGTAAATTGAGAACATCCTGACCGTTTTCCAGTAATCCGGGAACTTTTACGGAAAACGAACCCTTGCCCGTGTCCAGCGCTCCCGCCGCTATCAAACGATTATTGGATGCGACCGCCTGAAATAATTCGTTATTAGTAATGCCGTAAGTTTCGAGTTGTGCAGGGTCGACGATGACTTCTAGTAGTTCTTCGCGGTGACCTTCCAGGTCTGCACTTAGCACGCCCGGTATGACTTCCAGTTTGTCACGCATTTTTCGCGCTATGGAATAGAGTGTGCGCTCGGGGACACCGTCACCGGCAAATGAAACCACGATAACGGGAAACGAAGCCGCACGAATTTCCTGGATAATAGGCTCTTCCGTCGTGGACGGCATTTTTGCCTTGGCTTTGTCGACCGCTTCGCGCACGTCGGACACCGCCTCATTGGAATCAAAGGACACGTCAAACTCAACCACCAGTACGGCCGAGCCTTCGCCGGCAGACGCCGAAATTTCTTCCACGCCTTCGATTGCTCGGAGTTCCAGCTCCATTGGTTTTGCTAATAAGCGCTCTGCATCTTCTGGCGAAATTCCTTCGTGGGGAACAATCACGACAACGACCGGGACGGTTACATCAGGGCTGTCTTCCAGCGGAATAGACGAATAGGCGATCCACCCCATCAATATGAGTACAACCATAATACTCAGGGTGGTTCGTGATCGGTTGATCGCAATATTGATGAAATTCATTGGCTAAGCCTTGGTGCAATTAAATGATGTAAGGTCTCACTGGTGACAGCTGACTAGTAGTGTTTCAGTGGGGTTAGATCCACCTCGACTTTATTGCCGCTAAAGACCACTTCCTGTCCGACGACGACAATAGTGGCATTGTCTGGCAATCCTGAGACCCAAATGCCATTGGGGTTTTCTTCAATGACTTCAACTGGCGCGAATTCAACGATGTTATCTGCCTTCACTAATTTGATGCCCATAATTCCCGCATCATTTAATACTAAAATGGCCGGTGAAATAGCGTGGGCAGGCCGAGTCGCCAGTGGCATAAGAATTTTGGTCGTGATGCCGGCCCTTATCGTTAGGTCTGGATTTGGCACTTCCACTTCAACACGGTAAGCCCTGGTGTTGCTATCAGAAGATTGCCCAATAAACCGAATGACGCCAGACAGGGATTCACCGGTGATCAATCGGCCAGTAACGGTGTCACCTAAGGTGACGTGGGCAATGTCTTTCTCGGCAACTTGGCCGACCATCAAGATAGGATCGGCATCCAGTACTCGGGCGCAGACATCGCCTACTCGTAAGAAGTCGCCTAGTTCCACCGGCTGATCTTCAACGACGCCGGTAAATGGACTTTTAATGCGAGTGTGTGCGAGCTGCAGCTTTGCTCGACTCAGTGCGGCGTTTGACGATTCAAGGCGCGCTTTGGATTGTGCGATATTGGTTTCTGCTTGCAGGCCACGTTTCCCCAGGTCCTTGACACCCCGATATTCCAGTGCCGCCTGTACCTGAATTGCCTCGGCTTCGATCACTGACTTGTCGCGGGCGTCAATGGCAATGTTACACAGGACGTCGCCAGCATTGACGGTGGCACCTTTTTCTACTGGAAGCGCAGTGATGCGCCCGGCGGCCTCGGCTCTGACCTCTACCTGACGATTTTCTTCCGTCTGCCCCCTGACGATCAATTGGACTCGGCGATCAGTTGCGACGCTTTGGATAGCTCTGACTAGCGGTATTTTCGTACTCGAATCCTTCGTCGTGGCTGACTGTTGCGAGTCGTCAGAATTTTGTTTCGCATCTTCTTTAGCCAGTCCTGATAATAGCCATAGAACGATAGCTGCAGCGATAATCAGGGATACCAGGTATTTCTTATTCAAAATCTAAAACTCCTTGGGCTGCCAGGTTTCTGGCGGATTCCGTGGCTGTATGTGTTGGCAATTTCAGCCCGGCTAGGTGATTACTCGAAAGGGTATTCAGTGTGTCTCATTGTACCAAGGATTCAGGCGTGTTTTTGGGATAACATGAATTACCTTTCTTTAACAATCGGGACGTCATAAGTACGATCAACGATGGCATCCGGATCATCTGCCGGCATTTGTTGATCGGTGCCAATATCTCCCAATCGAGAAAGCGTAGATGTTAACCGCTAAATGATGGATGTACAGCTGCTTGCGATCAACGTGTAATAACTGGGTCGAATTAGTGGATAGAGGTATGAGTTGACGTCGTATTACCGCAGTTAAGCGCAGAAGGCTGTGAACGGAGATGCACCTGTCGAGGTGAAATTGCTTGATCAATGGGAGTGCAATATGCGAGGCTATGACGCAAAAATCCATTCCAGTAAACATTGATTCAGTCAGCCGGAGCATATTATGGCGTTAAAAAAGCGCATCGCGGTCACCCTGCCAGCGGGACCCAATATTGAAGACACAGTGAAACGTATCAAGTGGGCTGAAGAGAACGGGTTTTCCGACGCGTGGTTTAGTGACTCCGGCGCCCCCGACTCCTTAACCCAGGTTGCCGCTATTGCACACCATACAAGTAGCATTCGGATTGGTACTGCCGTCACACCGGTATACACGCGGTCTCCCTCTGTGCTGGCGGCTTCTGCGAATGTTATTGGCCAGGTTTTACCGGGTCGATTCGTTATGGGGCTGGGGTCGTCCAGTCAGACCATTATGGGGAAATTTAACGGTATCCCATTGGATAAACCCTTAACCCGGGTCAAAGAAACCGCGCAATTGGTGCGAGCCATGTTAGA
>CAYNZI010000005.1:0-22448 GCA_964401565.1 uncultured Spongiibacteraceae bacterium | reverse complement strand
CCTGCAAATGCAAAATTCCAGTTCCAAATGCATTACACCAGCTACGGTAAAAAGTCTGTAGATGCCACGCAAATTGGTGTTTGGTTACACAAGGAAAAACCTAAATATGTGATGGAGGGTCGTTTCATTGCGAACACCGACATACATATTCCTGCCAATACCAAACGTCATACTGAAACAGAAGAATTTGAGTTCAGTAAAGACGCAATACTTTACAGCTTACTGCCACACTCGCATTTCCGTGGTATAGCATCAGATTTTGTTGCAGTCTATCCCGATGGTTCTAAGGAAATATTATTGTCAGTGCCTAATTACGATTTTAACTGGCAGACTGACTACACCTTTTTAGAGCCTAAAATCATGCCGGCGGGAACAGTTGTTTTGCACTCAACGACTTACGATAACTCTAAGCAAAATCCATCTAATCCGGATCCATCGATAGATGTTTTTTGGGGCGAGCAGTCCTTTGAAGAAATGCTATTTGCTTCGTTAAGCTATCGCTACTTGGAAAAAGATGAAAAGGCAGACGCGGTTGCTCAATTGTCGGCCAGGTAGATCCATTAGTACGACTTGAGCACCACTGAATGACTTAGTGGGGCTTTTTTATTCGTTCATATCGGTGCTTACTCAAGCAAAAAGGCGTTGCGCCCACGCGGTTAGGCCCGTTGCCACGCTGCCAAAGTGGTCGCCATCAACGACGGGGATTGTTCCCAGTTTTTGTTCAATGGCTTGTCGAATGATGGGTGATTTGGCCGAGCCCCCGGTGATATAGATTAAGTCTGGCTGAGTCGCTGCTTGTTTGATCGCTTCTGTCATTAAATCTGTGATAGACGCGAGTGGCCGTTCAATCGCATGGGCAAACTGATCTTGGCTTATGTCACAACTAAGCCCTGCTACGATTGAGTTCAAATCTAACGTGGTAAGGGGTCTGTCGGAGAGGGATATTTTACCCTGCTCGGCGCTTCGCAGTATGTGATGGTTTTGCTTTTCATCTCTCAGTTTGATGAAGCGTTGCAGTAATTCTGGTTCGTTGGTGTCTATTATGAGTTGCTGTAAGCGGAGCTCGGTTTGTTGGCTGTTGAAATTGGCCTGTGCTCCGACATCGTTGGTCCTGACGGCGTCCCAGAAGGTCGCGGTAGGCATTGGTAAGCCATTTTTCAAACTCGAATGCATGCCAAATAGAGGCATTATATATTTGCCTGCTAGTTGGATATCCAAATCATTGCCTCCAACCCGCTCACCACTATGGCCGATAAAATCGTGTTGGCGTTCAGTGTTTTCTCGATGATTGGGTCCTATGCGTACCATCGCACAATCCGTGGTGCCTCCACCTATATCAACAATGAGAACTGTTTTATTGTCAGTGAGTCGCGCTTCAAAATCCAGGCCGGCAGCGATAGGTTCAAATAGAAATTCTACGGATTTAAAACCGGCTCGTTGAGCCGACACGGTTAAAATATCGATTGCCTGCCGGTTGCTTTGTTCTGCATTCATTCCCTGAAAGTTAACCGGGCGGCCAATGACGGTATGATTGATGCTCTTACTGAGAGCTTTTTCTGCTCGTTGCTTAATTTTTAGCATCATCGCGGTGACTATATCTTCAAAAAATTGAATATATTCTCGACGTAAACCGCTGGCGCCCAAGAAGGATTTGGGCGATTTTAGGAAATATCCTTCGCCGGGCATGGTTAGATATTGGTCAAAGGCTTCCTGTCCGAAAAACACGCTTTGCTCTTCTGGCCGAATGTCATGCTCAATTCGAACTCTGCGTGCCTGGGCCAATGCGGGGGCACGTAAGCTGAGGAAGTTTTTTTGTGAAGAGTCTCCGGGGAGTTGCTGGCTGACGTATTCACAAATCAATTCACGTTCCAGCGCATAGAGGCTGGATGGCATGAACGCTTGGTTGTTGTCGATGGCTAACAATTTAATGGCATTATTGTCGACCACACCGATAGCACAATTTGAGGTGCCGTAATCGAAACCTGCGTACATATAAAACCTTTCTGAGTTACTGGGATGTAAGCGAATTAGATACTCTTTTGCGTCTAATTCACTGTTAATAAAGTACCTTTAGCAATTGTTTGAGTGGTCTTAGGTGGAAGGTAAAAGCAGCGCAATTTGACGGCATTGGGCAACCAGATGTCCCGCTTCATCCCAGAGGTTACCCGATTCAATGATTCTTCCATCCTGTAAGTCTTCGGTGGAAAATTCTCCCAAAATCCATCCTGGTACGGGCGCTCTTCTAACATGTACGGTTAGTTCTACGGTAGGAACCCAGCCGATGTTGCCAAATAATCCGAATACGGAGGGTGGAAAAGCGTCACTAAACATCAGTAGAGATAGACAGTCTGGCGGGCGCTGGTCCTTAAACCGAATCCAGCCCGAAACTTTTGCATTACCTGCCTGGCCGGCCAATGCTTGGTCAGGGTGTAATCGTGTGTCTAGGCGCGCTCGAATGGGTAATTCTATCCCCTGTTGGTCGCCTGAACGCTGTATGCATTGCTCGGGTGGTGGTATTTGCGGAGTGTTGATCGTTAGCGGAGGGTCGGTCAAAAGTCCGTCTCCAGCTAGACCGAATGCCGCAATCACGGTTAGCCTTGGTTTTCCATCTTGAATCAGGCTGGCGCTGGCTGTGCCCATGGTTCTTCCGCGTCGGATAAGATTTACCTCAACACGACAAGCTTGGTTCGATAAGCCGGGACGCAGATAGTGGGCCGTCACGCTTACCGGGATCGAAAATTCTGGGAATAATTGTGCTATAGCGCGCACGGCTACAGTTAATAGGTAGCCACCATTGGGATTGTTAGCAATATTCCATTGGTCACTCAGCACTCCCTCCCAGCATAATTCATCAACCTGGTTGAGGGTTGTTTCTATGTCAAAATCGCTCATGCGTGTCTCGTGGTTGTCATGGAAGGCCATTTTTCGGGTGCTAATTCTACCCTATTAAAAGCTTCGATGGTAAACCCGCATAAGACATATGCTTTAGTCGATGTTGTTGATGGAGTGACTCGGCGAAGCTACTGGATAGTCAGGCTAACTGGGTCGGAGATATCACTTTGCAAACCGTCATAGTCGAGTGTTGAGATGGCGAACACATAGATGCCTGCCTCAGTAATGGTGAGACTATGCTGTGTTGTTGAACCGCTGTTGATGGCAATGACTACGCCCTCTGTTTCTGGAGTTCCTTGTAAGAAGTAATAAATCTCATAACCGGCAATCTCAGAAGCTAATAAGGCGTCTCCATTCTCTCTCGTTGCGGGCATATTCCACGACAGGGTGATCTCTACACTGATGGGCTCAGGCGTAGGTTCAGGTTCAGGCTCAGGTGTAGGTTCGGGCTCAGGTGTAGGTGTGGGTGTGGGTTCGGGTTCAGGTGTAGGTTCTGGCTCAGGCGTAGGTGTGGGTTCGGGTTCGGGTTCAGGTTCAGGTGTAGGTGTAGGTGTAGGTGTAGGTGTAGGTGTAGGGACAGGTGTAGGTTCTGGCGCGGGAGTAGGCGCGGGTAAGGTAATATTGACATTGAAGGTGGTGAAATTGTTCGTGTGGTAGACACCGTCAGCGGTGCCGTAATCAACATACAGCTCTCTGGACCCAGACTGGGTTAGCTGGGAAATATCGACGTCCATGACGAAGGGGTAGCTATTGAAACTACGTTTCGTGTTATGACTCTCACCTGTTGCATCGCCAGAAAGGCCTTTACAGCAGTAATAATCTACCTTGGTAATGTCTTGCCCCTGCCAAAAAATATAGACCGTTTGTTGTTCCAGGGTTGCTCCTTCTAAAGGAACGGCAGTGGTTATGTCATTGGAATATGAATACGTTGCGCCTAAAAAAGGCTCAGGTTCGGGAGTTGTAGGCGTGGGCTCAACAGCTACATTCACCAGTATCTGGCTGGGGGCGGGCTTTGAGAGTTGCTCTGGGGTAACGTCAGGCGATATCTCAATGCTCTCTAAGGCGATTATCTCATTTAAGTCAGTGATCGGTGTATTGGTTCCAGGAATGTCCAGGTTCTTTGGCTCACTGGTGAGTATCTGCTGAATGCGTGCTTTGGTGACACCAGACAGCTCGGTGATGGGTTCGCCGTCATTTTCTCCATCGAGAGATCCGTCGAGCATATCCATTGAAATTAGCGTCACCAATTGATTGGCGTCTATAACGGTGCCAGTCGTATCGGATTCCTGTTTTAGCTGGTTGGCTACGGCTGCAAAAACTTCAATGGCTGTTCTGTAAGCTAACGATTTTTGCTGATCGGTTTGTACTGACAGCACCGGAGAGCTAGTAAATAAATTGATACTATCGTCGATTAACCCAAGACCAAATACATTTTTGGTGCGAGTGGTGGCGGTATCTATTGCGTCGATAAAATCAGTCAAGGAAGCAGGGTTAGTCCCTGTGGCGGTGGTCGACGATAGGGAGTTGATGGCATAATCAACAACCAGTGTTGTTAAAGGTGTCGCATATAAGGGTGTTCCGCTTTGAATCTGATCTGCGGTTGCGATTGAGCGGAGTGTTGGGATAACCGGGGTCGCGCCATTGAGCTCTGTGCCCAGTGTGTATTCAAAAAGGTACAGGGAATCAGTCAGGTATTTGCTGTCGATATCCAGTAATAAATGGGCTGTTTCGTCGGTAATGCCTTCGGCGATGAGGTTGCCTTTGTAGCCGGTCTTGTTGGTGTCGATTTTATAGACGGAAACAATAGCATCCATCAAGGGGCCTTTCACCGCCATGCCTTCGACCGAAATCAGGTCGCTACCCGTATCGGAGTAATCAACCGGAGAAGGGGGGCTGACAGGATCGGGCGTTGTGACGATATCATTGCCACCATTGGTGGAACTTGTAGGGCTGCTGCTTTCTGAGTCTGTGCTGGATCCGCCGCCACCGCCACAAGCCATCATAAAACAGCTGAGTAGGGCTATTAATACTGTACGGTAAATTGTCTGCATGACGTTATCCTGTCGGAATGGGTGCGGGTTCAGCCACATTGGGTTGCGGCGAGACCTTGTTCCAGAAAGTGACTTCTCATGGGGAGCGATGATATGCCTCCGAAACATTTACACAAGTAGTTGATGCGGTTTGATCGGGGTATGTGCTGGAGCTGTGATAGGCGTCACGGCTACTATGTTATCCAGGTATCTTAATGGGTGTCGGCGAAAACTTTTCACAGTACCTAAAAGATGTTTTACAGCGGAGGGATGTTTGGAGTTAATAGCGAAAATACGTGTTTTGGTAGCGTTACTATTGGTGTTCAGTGGCGGTGTGTCGGCGCAAGATCAAGCTTTACCGTGGGTGCTTAATGTCTATTTTGAAAACGATTTGTTCGGTGAGACGGACCAAAATTACACCAATGGTATTCGTTTTTCTTGGGTGTCGCCTGACCTGAGTTCTTACGAAACGGACGAGACACTGCCGCGGTGGCTTCGTGATACCAATGATTTCTTACACTTTTTTCATGACCGCAGGTTATTAAAGCGGTGTGCGAAATCTCGTAAAGAGCATCTCGACGGTGACTGTTTGAGTCGAAATTTGGTGGTCAGTTTGGGGCAGTTGATATATACGCCTCAAAATATCGAATCTCGAGAGATTCTTGAAGACGAGCGTCCTTATGCCGGTTATTTGTATTCTCAATTTGCTTACCATACTCGCAGTGACAAAAAATTGGATACTATCGAATTCAGTTTGGGGATTGTGGGTCCTGCATCGCTGGGTCAAGAGTCGCAAGATTTTATTCACGATTTACGCAACTTCGACAAATTTCAGGGTTGGGATAATCAGCTTGAAAACGAATTGGGCATTGGCGTCTTGTATGAGCACAAGCAGCGAGTGTTTCGACAGGCATTTTGGGGTGGGCGTGTACAGCAAGATTTTATTGTTCATGCCGGGGTGAGTCTAGGTAATGTGGCCACTCATTTGAATGCAGGGTTTGAGTATCGCATTGGCCGGTTTTTGCCCGATGATTTTGGTACTGCTTCAGTGCGACCAGGCGGAGATAGTACATCGCCGGGGCGTAATGACCCTCGGCTACGTCGGAATTTCTTGAGTGGTTTTCATCTTTTTGTTTCGGCAGATGGACGATTGGTGGGTAGAGATATATTTCTTGATGGGAACACGTTCACAGATAGCCACAGTGTTGATAAAAAGAACGTCGTTGGCGATATAGCAGTGGGGATGAACTTTATCAGTGGGCGCTGGAAGTTTTCTTACGCTCAGGTATGGCGCAGTCGGGAGTTTGACCGTCAAACGAGTTCTCATGAATATGGGTCAATGACGGTGTCATACGTGTATTAGTCAGCGCTTATTTGGGTCCTTGTTCGTCAATTATCTAATGGCCAATTGGAGCGACGCATGATGTAGATCATGGCTGGATGCTGTGTCGAGAGGGATTATGAGGTTGTAATTTGATAGACAGGGAGATAATCATGGCTTTTAACAAGCGGATCTTTCGATCACTGTTTTATATCGGCATTGCGGCGCTGTCGATAGCTTGCGGGTCTAGCGATAAACCAACATCAGCAACGATGGTTTCAGCCACCGTTGTCTCGGTAGAAACAGCAGAGACAATGTTGCCGGTTTCCTATAACGACATTATGGTCGCGTTGGTCAATGAGGCTGCGGACCCGATTTGGCGAGCCGCGTGGAAAACCCCTGAGACTGACCGGGACTGGAGGCGATTGGAACGTCGTGCAACGCAGTTGAAACTTGCCGGTGCGTTGCTATCCCGGCCCGGCAATGGCCCGATCGACCAGCAGTGGGCATTGCGACCCGAATGGAATAAATGGGCGACACAATTAGTGTTATCTGGGAATGCTGCTCTCAGTGCGGTGGAATCTCGCAGTCTGGAGGATGTAAATAGAGCAGGGGACATGATTGTTGAGGTTTGTGAGGGTTGTCATATCGATTTTAAACCTGACATTCCAACCGGGGGGAAATATGGAGAATTATCTTTGCCGCCGTCTGCTGAAGAGTGAAAATAGCGGCGACTCTGTTGCCGCAATACTTGTAAATTGAAGTTAGCCGCATTATTGTTAGACGGAGTAATAACTAATGGAGGTTGCTATGACTAAGCAATGCGATTCACCTGAGCCAATTAAACCACAGGCTTATGTGATTAATGAGAAGGGAGAGGAAGTTCCAATTACCGATCTTATGGTTGAAGAATCCATGAAGGAAGTAAAACTTCAATCGATAGGGGCGCATACTGGCTTCAATAAAGTGATTACTGATGACATGCTGGAAAACCCTGAAGACTAGGTGTTCAAACTTCCCCTGAACTATCATTCCCTTAATGACTGAGTACCGACCCCAGCGCGAATTTGTGGCCGGGTTGCCGGCTCAATAGTTTGCCGTATTTAAAAAATAATTATTGCACTTTAAAAAACGTTTGCCTGAAATACTGTTTATGTGTACAGTACTTCTAAATCGGGCAACACCTCTATAAATATGAGTTGGGTCCCCGCCGCGATGTCATGTGTTTACGCTGTAATTAGACGGTTATAACACCAGAGTCTTCGTGCCCAATTATTGTATTTAGCCTTGTGATAATGAGAGAGAATGATTATGGACGCTAACAAAGAAAAAGCCCTTCAAGCTGCACTTGCCCAAATTGAACGTCAATTTGGCAAAGGTTCAATTATGAAAATGGGAGAGGAGGCACGGGAAGCTATCCCTGCGATTTCTACGGGGTCATTGGGCTTGGATGTTGCTCTGGGTATAGGTGGGTTACCTAAAGGCCGTATCGTTGAGATTTATGGGCCGGAGTCTTCTGGTAAAACTACACTGACGTTAAGTGTGATTGCCGAAGCGCAAAAAGCAGGGGCGACGTGTGCTTTCATTGATGCCGAGCACGCACTTGATCCTGGTTATGCCGAGAAGCTGGGCGTGAATATTGACGAGATGCTGGTATCGCAACCCGACACGGGCGAGCAGGCTTTAGAAATTACCGATATGCTGGTTCGTTCTGGCTCGGTCGATGTTATCGTTATTGACTCGGTTGCCGCATTAACGCCAAAGGCAGAAATTGAGGGTGACATTGGTGATTCTCACATGGGCTTGGCGGCACGTATGATGTCTCAAGCGATGAGAAAAATGGCCGGGAACATAAAGAACGCTAATTGTTTGGTGATCTTTATTAACCAGATTCGTATGAAAATTGGTGTAATGTTTGGTAGCCCCGAGACAACGACGGGTGGTAATGCGCTAAAGTTTTACGCTTCTGTTCGGTTGGATATTCGCCGTACTGGTGCGGTTAAAGACGGCGATGAAATGATCGGCAACGAGACTCGGGTTAAGGTTGTTAAGAACAAGGTGGCTCCACCATTTAAGCAGGCCGAATTTCAAATTTTGTACGGTAAAGGCATATACCGTATGGGTGAAGTGATAGATCTCGGTGTGAAGCAAGGACTGGTTGATAAATCAGGGGCTTGGTATGCATACAATGGCAACAAGATTGGCCAGGGCAAGGCGAATGCAGCGAAATTTCTTTCAGATAATCCGGATATTGCCAGTGTTATCGAAGGTAAGATTCGAGAGGAGTTACTAGAAAGCAAGAAACCGCCTGAGCTCAAGGTTGTTGAAGACACGGTTGATGGTGCGATGGAAGCCGTGGAGTAAGCGCGCGGCTTACTCGCATTTGGTTGATCGATGAAAATATCGCTTAATATACGGCGAGCAGCGATGGATTTGCTAGCTCGCCGAGAGCACGCTTTTCATGAGCTTGTTTCCAAACTGTCCAGAAAATTTGCCACTTTTGTAGAGTCAGACGATTGTCCGTTGTCTTCGGACGAGTTCTACGATGTTATCGTTGAGCAGATAGTGTTGTTGACTGAAGAAAATTTGCAGAGCGATGAACGATTCATCGAGTCCTTTATCAATGGCCGAAAATCTCAGGGGAAGGGGCCGTTGCGAATTCGACAAGAATTGGAACAACGGCGTGTCTCGTCAGAGTTGGTCGAGGACTACCTTGATGAATGCAATGAGCAGTGGCAAGATCTGGCCAAACAAGTCTATCTGAAAAAATATGGGGCCGGTGATGTGGCGACCTACCAGGAAAAATCAAAACGATTGAAATTTATGCACTACCGTGGATTCTCCCCGGCCATCGTCTATTCATTGATGAATAAATAGACGGGCCGTTCTGTATTGTCGTCTTTTTTTTGGCGGCATCGCTAAAGAATATTGACCTCCAGCTCATTGGCGCTGATGAAATCAGCCAATTTCTCATAGTTTGCCGAGCTTGTAATAACAGCCATGCTGGCTAGTTCGGGTTTTAGATAGGTTTTGGTGACCCGTTTAAGATCATCCATAGAGACGTTTAACACGCGCTCTCGAAATTCACGACGTTGTTCGTGTGTTCTTCCAAAGAGTGAGTTGTGAAACTCCTGCTTTGCTTCGCCTGCGGGAGATACAGGTTTGTCCAGACCGCTGATGACTCCGAGAATAGCTTGTTCAAGTGGTTCTTCATCGTGGTCGGTCTCCAGTAGCCAGTCGATTGAACGGTCAAAGTCGGCGATAGTTTCTTCCAGCCGTGGATCGCGATAGGAGTAGAAGCGAAACGCTGCAATACTGGCATCGTGGCTGGCACCGCCGCCATAAGCTCCGCCTTGCTCGCGAATAGCTCTGTGTAAATAGCCGTTGCGTAAAAACCCACCGAGCACTGTCAATGGGGCGGCATCACTGTGCTCAACCGGGACTGTTGGATAGGCTTTCGCACAAAAATTTACCTGGGTATTCGCTACCCACAATTGCTTACAGGTTTGACGTATTGCATCAGATGAAAACTGTTCGGGATTGCCCGTGTTTTTTGAATCATTCCACAGGGTGGCGATAGACTGTTGGCACTCGACCAATTTATCGTCTTCAGCAATTAACAATACCTGTTTTGACGATTGAAGTATTTGTTGGTGAAGCTGTTGTAGTTTCTCTGCGTAGTCATTCAAGCCCTGCTCAGTTTGCAGGCTCTCGTCCAGGGCTTTCGCTGCTTGGATACCACCCAGACCGCTAAGGCTGTGGCTCAAGTAAGCAACGGGGCTCATGCCGCTACTTGCAGCACCCATAGCAAGGCTGTGGCCATTATTGGTAACTGACTGCTCCCGTCGAGCTCTTTGCTGCCCGACCAATTCTCGCAATCGAGGAAGTTCATCGAAACGGACTGACAACAAGGTTTGTTGCATGAGCTCTGACTGTTGTTGCTGATTGCGAACCAGCGCTTTAGACGAAAGAATCAAATAACCTTTGATATTTTGCTCGTCATCAATGGCACCTCTTACCGTAGTAAAAGCATTGATTGCGCCACAGACTTTTGCCTGCCAGTCCTGTGTTGCCAGATAGTCTCTTGCGCCTACGCCCAGCTCTGTTAATGCGTTGGTGTAATAGGGGAGTAGTGCGATCAATTCTGGAGATAACGGCGGTAATTCAACGAGAATCTGTTGGTAGACCAGGCCATTGGTACCTTGCACAAAGCAATGGGCGGGTAATTGGCCCAGCGATAGCTGTGTACCCTCGACCGTGTGAATTTCAGAAGGCACATCGTCAAGTCCAACCTTCGGCAAGATGGATTCGTCATCTTTTTGCTCTTGTCGCTGCTTCAGCGCAGCGGCCTGGTCGACAATACGTTTTTTGTCCTGATCCGACAGTGAAGATTTTATTTGCGCAAGCTTGGCGGCTTCCCTGGCGTCTTTCTCTGCTGATAATCCTGTGTCTGGAGTCATTGTTAGGGTGACTCGATGGGGATTATCTATCAGTAATTTTTGTGCAAGATTTTTGATGAAATTTGGATCCTTGATATCCTCGTGCAATTGTTCAAGAACCGGATCCAGGTTGAGCACGGCGATAGGGTCGCCTCGGTGTGTCGCGTTGCCAATTGCGGCTAAAATTATTTGCAAACCGTAGGGATAGCCATCACCGCCAACTTCCCTCTGGTGCAATTCAAGTTGGTGCAATACCGATTCTATTTGTTCCTGTGGGACTCCGTGCTCCGCCACATCTTTTATCGTGTCGAGTATAAGTTGTTCAATGGCTTCACAGTTATCAGTGCGAGTACCTTCAAGGCCGCAGACGAAGGTGAGTTCGCGCATAGAGTCTTCTAGCCCACACAGCGGTGAGGGAGAGTTTCCCAGCTCCGTGGTTTCTAGCGCGCGCTGTAAGGGGGAGTTACTATTGTCTAGCAGAACACTGGCGAGCAGTTGGCCTTGCAGCATGTCCTGAAGATTCGCACTTTGCCCCCACAGCCAGCCCATTACCAAATGTGTTTTTTCCTCGGTGCTGCCCTCTTCGTCAAAAGCATAAGCCTCTTGGACATGTATTGGGGCGAGATAGCGTTTTTCTTCTGGTACCGTAATGTTAACGTCGAATTTTTTAAAGCGAGACAGAGCTAATTGCTCAAACTTTTCATGATGCTCTTCGGCACTGATGTCGCCGTAAGTCATGAAAATAGCATTGCTGGGGTGGTAGTGACTTTGATAGAAGTCTTTTAATTGCGTGTACGTTAAATCTGGAATGTCTTCCGGCTCTCCGCCACTGTTGTAGTGATATGTAGTCGTTGGGTAGAGGTGCTTACACAGCGTTTGCCAGAGCGCGCTGGGAACAGAGCTCATGGCACCTTTCATTTCATTGAAGACCACACCTTTGTATACCAGGTCGCTGTCTGTATTGTCGGGGTCGGCAAATTCCATACGATGACCTTCTTGAGCGAAATCCATTTCGTCCAGACGAGAGAAAAATACGGCATCCAAATAGACATCCAGTAAATTGTCAAAATCTTTACGGTTTTGACTGGCGAATGGGTAAGCCGTCCAGTCAGAACTGGTAAAAGCGTTCATAAAGGTATTTAGTGAACGACGAATCATCATGAAAAATGGATCGCGCACAGGGTAGCGTTCACTGCCGCATAAGGCTGTATGCTCCAGGATATGTGCGACACCGGTAGAGTCCATTGGGACCGTTCGCAGCGCGACCAAAAATACATTTTCGTCGTTGTCTGCCGCTATATGGTAATGGGCCGCGCCCGTTGTTTTGTGGCGGTACTCTTCAACAGTTAATTTAAGCGAATCTATAACCTGACTGCGAACCCACTCAAAAGCAGGGTGTTGGGAGTGGCGTAAGGTTGAGTCATTGGCTTGGGTCGCTGAATTCATCGTCTCTCTGCATTGGTCAATGTTAAAGCCGGCTATTGTACCGCTAACGACTGTGACTGCGTAGCAACTTTTGGAATTCATCAAGCTTACCGACATTCTCTTGTAAGTGTCATGTCCTAAATTATTGGGTTCTCACTTGACGGCGGATATCTAATCCTCGATGCTGCCGACATAGCCGTATCGATGGCTGCTCGAAAAATGGTCAGCAATAAAGTAAGGGAGAGAAAATGCCTAAATCTATATTTTGGAGCACGCCAGTGTAGACGCGGCCAAATCAAGCTGGACTGCTTTTGGCAAGGATCCAGAATGGCAGGCGGTAGCAAAAGCATCGAATGCCAACGGAGCGATTTTGGTGAATATTGAAAACAGCTTTATGACAGCTACGGATTACTCGCCGGGTCGATGAATGGGGATGGATCGCCCCGGGAGGAATTTATTTCGATAGAGACTCTTTTTAAAGTCGTTTAACGGTTCTTTAATACGCTAAGCGGTGACATTTAGGAGTGGAAACGTTAAGATTACGCTCATAATTTGTGCGTTTTCCTTCATTTGGAATCATATTTAATGGCATCTCCTGTAGTAATCAGCGGAACGGGCTTGTGGACGCCAGCCCATTCAATTAGCAACGAAGAATTAGTTGAAGCGTATAACGCACATGCCGATCAATTTAACGCCGAGAATGCGGTGGCTATCGGTAATGGTGAAATAGATGCCAAGTCACATTCGAGTGCCGGATTTATTGAAAAAGCATCGGGAATAAAAAGCCGATACGCCTATGTGAAAGACGGTATTCTGGACATTAATCGTCTTAAGCCCAATATCCCCGAACGTCGTGATGACGAGCTTTCTGATCAGGCAGAGATGGCGATTAATGCTGCCAAAATTGCGATGGAAGCTGCTGACAAGAAAGCTGAAGATATCGACGTGGTGATTGTGGCTTGTGCGTATACGCAGCGGTCATACCCGGCTATCGCTATTGAAGTTCAGGGTGCGCTCGGCATTGAGGGTTTCGGCTTCGATATGTTAGTGGCCTGCTCAGCAGCTACCTTTGGCTTGCATAGAGCCTATGAAATGATTGCTGCTGATACAGCGAAATGTGTCCTTGTTATCAATCCCGAACTGACATCCCCGCAGGTGAATTATGCTGACCGGGATAGTCATTTCATCTTTGGCGATGTATCGACAGCGACTATTGTCGAGTCTGCAGATTCCTGTCAGTCGGAACACAGTTACGAAATTTTAAGCACCAAGGCTGTCACCAGTTTTTCAAATAATATTCGCTCCAATTTTGGTTATGTTATTCGAGCCAATGATTCCGATCCTTTTGCGGCTGACAAATTGTTTCACCAAAATGGACGCAAGGTTTTTAAGGAAGTGTGTCCTATGGCTGTCCGTCATATTACTGAGCATTTGGAGCGACACCATCTTACAGCTCCGGACGTGCGGAGATGGTGGTTGCATCAAGCAAATATCAATATGAATTTGTTGATATCAAAAAAGCTGCTTGGACGCGACGCCACGGCTGAGGAAGCGCCAATTGTTTTGGACCAATATGCCAATACCGCATCTGCAGGGTCGTTGATCGCATTTAACTTACATCATACCGATCTAGTAGCGGGTGATTACGGCCTGATATGCTCATTTGGGGCTGGATATTCAATAGGTAGTTTAGTCATTCGCAAGCGCTAATAATAAACGGATAGTTATCTTCTAACACTGAAAGGACCAGGCAAATGAGAAGAGTGATCTTCAATCAGAAAGGGGGTGTTGGTAAGTCCAGCATTACGTGTAATCTCGCTGCAATCAGCGCCGCTCGTGGCCACAAAACACTGGTCGTTGATCTTGATACTCAAGCGAACACGAGCTATTACCTCGGTCATGAACAGCCGCTTAATTTGTCCTATGCCCATGACCAGGGCCACAAAATGTTGAGCGAAGGGTCCATTGTCGGTTTGTTTAAACAATCCATGGAGTTTTTTGGTACTAAAAATGATCCAATAGACTACGTGGTGGACACCAAATTTGAAAATTTGCACTTGATGGCGTCCAGTCCCGCGTTGGATTTAATGGAGCGAGAGCTGGAATCACGTTACAAAATCTACAAACTGCGCGATGCATTGATTGAGCTGAATAAAACCTTTGACCACATCTATATTGATACGGCACCGGTGTTTAATTTCTACAGTAAGTCCGCACTGATAGCGGCAGACAGTGTGCTGATCCCGTTTGACTGTAGTACTTTTTCAAGACAGGCCCTTTATGGTTTGATGCAAAACATTATTGAGTTGCAGGAAGATCATAATCCTGATTTGCGAATTGGCGGCATAATTGTCAACCAGTTTAGCAAGCAAGCTCGGTTCCCCCAGTCGCTGGTGGCTGAGTTAATTGAAGAAAACTATCCTATTCTTGAAAGCTATATTTCTTCATCAGTAAAAATGAAAGAATCACATGCGAAGCAAATACCGCTGGTCTATTTGTATCCAAAACATAAGCTTTCCTTGGAGTTTGAGCGCTTGTATTGCGAGCTTGCAGGGGAATCCGTGGAGGAAGAAGTTGCTACGGATGTTGTTGTCGAAGCTGTCGCGAAGGATGCCCTAAAAGAAGAAAGGGTTCTGGATGAGCCATTGATGCAGGAAGAGCAGCCTAAACCTGCCGCGTCGGAAAATCGGGTAACGTCACTATTTATGCAATAGTCTTTTGTTTGATTGTTTCAATGCTGGCAATTGTTTCGCAATTGTCAGCATTATGTGCCAGTGTTCCGATGTGCTTGAACGCGATAATGACTGCAGCAACAGCAAATATCATCCCGCCAACAGCAACGCCCAATATTATCCCTGCCGCCCCTCCCAGCTGACTTCCGATGGCGACAAAGGGTAGCGTGCCCAGTGTAGATTTCGCCACATTAAAGCCGGTGGCATACATAGGTTTGCCAAGATTGTTGAAGGTTGTATTGGCAACAAATTGTGCGCCGTTAAATATGAAAGTGATGGCGACCCAAGTGCAGAAAACCGACATCAATTCTGCGGCTTCACCTTCCAGTTTGAATAGCGCGATAATTGGGTTCTGCAGCATCCACAACAAAATGGATACCAGTGATACATAGAGCGCACTGAAAATCAGGGAATTTTTAAGCGTTTGCCGGATGCGTTCAAATTTAAGGGCCCCATAGTTTTGTCCAATAATGGGGGCTATGGCTCCTGAAAGGGCAAATACTAGAGCGAAGGCGACGGGGGAAATACGTCCGATTATTGCAAATCCCGCAACGTAAGAGCCGCCGAAAACAGCGATTGAGCTGATGACGATAGCATTGCCAACCGGGGTCGCGACGTTGGTTAGCATCGCTGGCCCAGCAATTTTGAAAATGGGCCTAAAATCTTCTAGAAACTCTTTCAAGACAAATCGTTTTAACAGTTTGTGTTTTGTCGAAACACCGTAAATGGCCAGTGCCAGTAGAAAGCACCTGGCTAGCACTGATGCCATTGCAGCCCCTTCGATACCTAAATCTAATACGAAAATAAAAATGGGGTCGAGAATGGCGTTAACGACTCCTCCTAGCAATGTTGTTAGCATGGCTAGTCTTGCGTCGCCTACGGCTCTGATCGCGGCAGACATGACCATACCCGCAGAAAACAGGGGTAGCGACGGAATCAGTATTTGTAAGTAACTAACCCCTTCGTTTAAAGGCTCGTCTGCAGCACCTAATAAATTGAACAAGAATGGCAGATTGAACCAAATAACAGCAGACATGATAGAGGTCACAATCAGTGCTAGCGCGATAATATTAACGACGTAGCGCCGAGCCTTGTCTGTGTTGCGTTGACCGATCATTCTTGATACCAGCGCGGCCATTGAAATGGAAATCCCGATGCTCATCGATACGGTAAAGAATGAAATGCTGGCGGCAAACCCGACACCGGCAATGATGGCATCGCTATCTAACATGCTGAGGAAAATCATGTCGATGAGGTCGACAACAAAAACGCCGACCAGTCCGATAGCCCCGGTGGTCGTCATTATCCAGATGTGACGCATAATGGAGCCGCTAACAAATGTAGCGGGCAGGTGCGCCGTACCTGATTTGTTGCTCATTTTTTATACTCAAGAGATGGTTGGCAGACTAAGTGAGAGATAATAGCACGATACCGCTGAAGCTCCTTATGCTGGACGTGCCTGCAGGGCATTTTCGATACACCGGGATGACATTTATTTGTCGAGAGAAAATGGGTTGGTTGTTGAATTCCCTTGCACCGTTTATGATAAATAGTCATTGTAGGTCGATGCTGAGGAAACGCGTCATCATTGCTTGACCGGACAACGCCTCGCCACTATTCACTGCCCAGAGAATCACTATGCGGATTATTTTATTATTTTTTGTACTGACAATAATGAATTCGGCTTTTGCCGACACCATGTTAGAGACGGCGAAGCAATTGCGTGAAGATGCGCTGCAGTCAACACGCGCTTGGGATATTGTCGAATCGCTAACGACCGAGGTGGGACCAAGATTGGCAGGTACGGATGCAGATAAACAAGCTGTAGCCTGGGCCCAGGCAATGTTGAAAGATGCTGGTTTCGATAGAGTTTGGTTGGAACCGGTGAAGTTTCCGGTCTGGCTTCGGCATCACGAAAAAGCGCGAGTAGTGGCTCCATACCCGCAGTCGTTGCGCATCACCGCATTGGGTTACAGTGGTTCTACCAATGGGGAATTAACCGCAGAGATTGTGGCGTTTGATAGTTTGGCAGACCTTGAAAGCGTCAGCCGTGCGTCGGTTGAGGGTAAGATCGTTTTCATTGACCAGTCTACCGATCGGAATATTGACGGGACCGGTTATGGCAAAGTTGTGCCGGTACGTTATATGGGTGGTAAGTTAGCCAAAGAGAAAGGCGCCGTTGCTGTTTTGATTCGGTCAGTGGGCACTGATAGCCATCGGTTTCCCCATACTGGCTCATCGTTACGCCACGATAACGCGTTGCCTGCTGCTGCGTTGTCAGCTCCAGATGCTGATCAATTGGGGCGTATGTTAAAAAGAAACAAAACGATCACGATTGCTCTGGATATCAATGTTGAAACGAAAGCAGGTGGTCAATCTTGGAACGTCATCGGCCAACTAGACGGTAGAGAGAAACCCGACGAAGTCATTCTTGTTAGTGGGCATTTGGACTCGTGGGATTTGGGTACGGGCGCCATAGATGATGGTGCTGGAGTCGCAATAACGACGGCTGCTGCTCAGCTAATCGGCGCACTACCACAGCGACCTCGTCGCAGTGTTAGGGTCGTGTTGTTTGCTAATGAGGAGCAGGGCCTCTGGGGTGGAAATGCCTATGCTAAGGCCCATAAAGATGAGCTTGATCTACATTATTATGCGTCTGAGTCTGATTTTGGTGCAGGGTTGATCTGGCAGTTCGATGTGGCTGATGAGTCTTTTCTGGACTTGGTCATGCCGTTATTGAGTCCACTGGGTGTAAAGAGGGGAG
The DNA here is from genome assembly GCA_964401565.1 of uncultured Spongiibacteraceae bacterium. Lineage (GTDB taxonomy): Bacteria > Pseudomonadota > Gammaproteobacteria > Pseudomonadales > Dasaniaceae > Oceanicoccus. The sequence continues at coordinate 4,845 of CAYNZI010000005.1, read as the reverse complement.
CGGCTGCTAGTGGTGGCGGTCCGGACATAAAGGCTCTGATGGGTGCGGGTGTTTCGGTATTTCGTCTCAAGCAAAATGGCCTCGACTATTTTGATTACCACCATACGGCTGATGACACGCTGGACAAAATTAATCCTGAATCATTGAAGCAAAATGTGGCAGCATGGGCCGTGGTGACTTATTTACTTGCGGAGCGTAAGTAGCATGCTGCGAAAACCAGTTCAGTATGACCCGCGGCAAAAAAAACAATGTAAATATTGTATTCGGGCTCGTTGGATGCTGACCGGCCTGACATTAAGTACCATGTTGCTCGTTCTGTATTTCGATCAATTTGCACAATAACCGATTACGTGTCGTTCCCATCCTTGTTGGGCTGTTATCCGTGAATCGCCCGAGTCAAACTGCTATCAGAGTTGTGATCATTGAGTCATCTCATTCAAACTGTACAAATCATCGATGCGCAAAGGGCGGCGGCACTTAATACAAACCAGCGTCGCCTGGTGGTTTTGTCAGGAGAGCAGCATTGGTCTGCGTCGATCGTAGACACTTTACTGTCACGTTATGAGGTTAAATGTCCCGCGTGGATTACCGGGCATTCCGAAGTTGATACGATTAAAATTGATCATCAGCAGGCGAAGCGATTACTGGGACAGGAAATTGACTTGCTTGTCTTTGATGCATGGTCAGGTTTCGAGCCCAACGTATTCGCAGCGGTAACCGGGTCGCTGGTTGGCGGTGGTTTGCTTGTGCTTCTTGTGCCTTCGCTGGGTAGTTGGTCATCTTATGCCGATCCGGATTATCAGCGGATGTTGACTTTTCCGTTCCTTGCCGAACACATTGAGGGTCGATTTCTCGCTCATATTACGCAAAGCTTACAGCGTGCTGAGAAGGCGTTGATTCTAGAGCAGGGTAAACCGTTACCGGCGTTGCCTAAGGCAGAGCCGCGCTTTGCTCAATTGATAGCGACTGACGACCACTGCTTTACCCGTGACCAGTCATTGGCGGTAGCGGCAATTGTCAGGGTCTCGACCGGTCATGCGAAAAGACCGTTGGTGATAACCTCTGATCGCGGTCGGGGTAAGTCATCGGCGCTGGGTATAGCGTGTGCCCGGTTGATGGCTGAGGATGGTAAAACACTAATAGTGACGGCATCTCGAATAGATGCCGTTCGTCCAGTTTTTGAACATGCAAAAAGATTGTTGGGCGAAAAGGCGGTTTTGTCTGGCGGTGATCATTCAAAGATCAGTTTTGGCCACTCCTCTTTGCAATTTGTTGCAGCGGATGAATTGCGACGCCATCATTTTGATGCCGATTTGTTATTGGTCGACGAAGCCGCCTCGATTCCCGCGGCTATCCTTGAAGATTTCCTGAACAGTTATAGTCGAATAGTGTATGCCACTACGGTTCATGGTTATGAAGGGTCTGGGCGCGGTTTTGATGTTCGGTTTAAGTCAACATTGGATGCCATTAGGCCGCAATGGAAGTCGTTGAATCTTCAGCAACCGATTCGCTGGCAACAGCATGACCCGGTTGAGAATTGGTTGTTCGACGCGATGTTATTGAAAGCAGTGGCTATTGATAGTGAACACGTCGAAGGCTGCGAGGCAGAGCTGTGTGTTATCGAGAAAGTGGATAAGGATGAGTTGCTGGGTGATAGATTTTCATTAGCGCAGCTGTTTGGCTTGTTGGTTATGGCGCACTACCAGACTACCCCTAACGACCTGAGAGCCCTTTTGGACGCACCTAATATCGTTGTTTGGGTAAGCCGCTATAAGGGCCGTGTTGTGGCTGCTGCGCTGGTTTCACTTGAGGGGGGGTTTACGGGAGAAATACTAGAGTCGATCTGGGAGGGGAAGCGGCGACCCAGGGGGCATTTGCTTCCACAAACGCTATCGGCTCATGAAGGCTTGCGATTATCCCCCGCGTTATCCTATCGGCGGATTATGCGTATTGCTGTGCATCCGGCTGGGCAGCGAAAGCAGTTAGGCTCTCATTTAGTGCGTGCTGTAATAAACGATGCGAGAAACGAAAACTGTGATTTCGTAGGTTCCAGTTTTGCTGCAACGACGGATGTGCTGGCATTTTGGCAAAGTCTACAGTGTGTTCCGGTACGTATGGGTGTTCGTCGCGATACGAGTAGCGGCTGTTACTCTGCTATTGTATTGTCAGCTTTATCTGCGGAAGCGGATCAGTTGTTATATATCGCCAGACAGCGGTTTAATCAGCAGTTTCCGTGGCATTTGAGTCGACGCTATCGTCCGCTGGAGCCAAAATTGGTTGTTGAGTTGCTTGCAGATAGCGGTGGTGATTTTTCTGATTTGAGCCAGCAGGACTGGTTGGATGTCGCGGCATTTTCTCAAGGGTTTAGGCAGTATGAGATGTGCTGCCATTCTTTGTGGCGTGTGGTTCGGCTAGCATTGTCAGAAAAAGTTGGGCTTGGGCTGCTAAGCGCCGAGCAGATTGACGTGTTAGTGATGAGAGTATTGCAAGGGCTGGACGAGAAGGACGTAATTAGCCGGCTTAACTATGTCGGAAAAAAACAATTGGAAACAGAGCTTCGCGCAGCAGTAAGTGTGGTTTATCGCGAACTTTGCAATAAGGGATATTCCATCAATGAGTAGTAAGTCGACGTTTTTGCCAGATTTCCGCGAGCTTTTAAAAGCCGGCAACCCTTTTTTGGACGTCAGGGCGGAAATAGAATTTGTGAAAGGGGCTGTGCCCAATGCTTTTAATATTCCGATACTCAATACGGAGGAGCGTCATCAAGTAGGTACTTGCTACAAACAGCAAGGGCAGGAAAAAGCGATTGAATTGGGGCATTCGCTGGTCTCTGGAAAAAACAGACAGCAGCGAGTCGATGCATGGTGTCAATTTTTGGTGGCCAATCCTTCTGCCAATTTATACTGTTGGCGTGGAGGTATGCGTTCCAATTTGACTCAGCAGTGGATACGTGGGGAAGGTCTGGATATTCCACTGATTCCCGGAGGGTATAAAGCATTGCGCCGGGTGATTCTGGCTGAGTTAAACAATATTTCCGTTTCATCGATAATTGTTATTGGCGGTAAAACCGGCTCAGCAAAAACACCTTTAATTAACGCGTTAGATACAGGTGTTGATTTAGAGGGTTTCGCGCACCACCGGGGGTCCAGTTTTGGCCGGCGAGTTCATGAGCCTCCGTGCCAGGTTGATTTCGAAAATGCACTTGCGGTCGATATAATGAGAAGAACCGATGCTTCTCCGGAAAGGCATTTGTTTTTTGAGGATGAAAGTCGCACGGTTGGGCCGCGCTCAATACCTGTTCAAATGTGGGAGTCGATGAGCGAAGCAGAAATTGCTGTTGTCGATATGCCATTAGAATTTAGAGTACAGCGAGTTCTGCAGGAATATGTTATTGAAATGTTGCAAGAACATATTGGTACTGACGAGGATAATGGACCAGAAAATTACCGGGCGCAGTTACTGGCAAGTCTTTTTAGAATAAGAAAACGATTGGGGTCTGAGCAGTATGCCAAGCTTGAATCTATCATGGCTACGGCCATTGAAGAGCAGCTGGTCAGTGGTCGTACATCGATGCACCATGGCTGGATAGAGGCACTACTGACGGATTATTACGACCCAATGTACGAGTACCAATTATCAGAAAAGAAGGATCGAGTTGTTTTCTCTGGTGACTATCAAGAAGTGCTTGAGTGGGCGACAGAGCAGCGACGCTTACGATAGCTGTGATGCCTGTGTTGTTGCGGCGTATCTGTGCGTCTGATTATACGGGGTCTAACAACACACTAAATTCTCTGTAGAGCTTACCTTTAGGCCAGCGAAATTGCAAAATGAAATTTAGATAAGGTTCTTTAATTGCATCTCTGGTAGTGATTTTGACCAAGCCATTGGCTGCGAGGTTAAACGTGAGATCAAGATAGAGGTGTGGAGCATCTACCTCCATTTTCTGGTATATCTCGGTAGGTGCGAGTTTGATCGTTAAATTCTGCGGGTTAAAGCCGTCGTGATTATTCAGCTGCAATTCTGCAGAAAGCGGCTCTCCCAAATGTGAAAGTAGTCGTAGTTCGCTCACTTCAAGAGCGAACAGTTGGCCGGACAATAGGGCCATCCATCCAAGGACTGCAACTGCGCGCAACCGGTATAGTATTCGGGTCGATAGTTTCACTTTAGTTGTCCTGAATCAGTGACGAGTTGACTTTAATTATAGATTAAATGAAAACCAAGGACGTGTTTTGTGTCTAAAATTTGATATTGATTGAGATCTTAGTGAGCTTTGCTGTCTTCTTGCCTGGCTCGGTCAGTTTTTTCTGTTCCTCGACGGTACCCCGCGGGGTATTGATAGCGATTTATTGACATAGACTTATCGGCAGGTTGACAGGCTCAATCGATCGTCAACTCTTTGTCATTAAAGTATCAAAAATAATTATCCCATTGCCTGGATCCAATTTTTTGATGTTTTTGTACCCGTCCTTTATCTTTAGTGTCAAATATTACCGTGATTTGAGTCTCATTTTGAGCGATATATTGACTATACTTGCCGTCTTATTATTCGCTTGAAGTGTTTCAAAAATGTCAGTGAATATTCGTTATTGAATGTCGAAATTATAAATGGAGTTTGGTCGATTACAGTGAAATCCACAAAATCGCAAGAAGTTGAAGCTTCACTCTGGTCGCGCATGAAGACAAATTTGTCGGTACGCGTCCATTCGTTGCAGGAACGCGCACGTCAGACGCGTTTTTTTAGTCGGCGACAGCGAGTGGGGCGCCAGAGTAGTTTGGTGGGACGTTTTCAGCTTTTGTTAGTAGGGTGGGGTCTAATTGTTTGTCTGACGGCCGCAGGCGGTTTTT